>DASYUS010000141.1:0-10711 GCA_036000945.1 Allostellaceae bacterium | reverse complement strand
CCGCCTTCCGCGCCGAGTTCCGCGCCTGGCTCGAGGCCAATCTGCCCGACGAATTGAAGGTCGAAGATGCGCAGGACCAGCGCATCTCGCCCGACCGCGATATCCTCCAGAGGCGCATCGCCTGGCAGAAGCAGATGCACGCGGCCGGCTGGGTCGGCATCTCGTGGCCCCAGGAATATGGCGGGCGCGGCGCCGGCTTTATGCAGCAGGTGATCTGGGACGAGGAGTATTTTCGCGCCCGCGCGCCGATCCTGCCGTGCCAGAGCGGCCTCAACCTCCTGGGCCCGACCCTCATTCACTGGGGCACCGAGGAACAGAAACAGCGCTACCTGCCGAAGATCCTCAGCGCCGACGAGATCTGGTGCCAGGGCTATTCCGAGCCCGGCGCCGGCTCCGACCTCGCGAGCCTCAGGACCCGCGCGGTCGACCATGGCGACCATTTTGTCGTCAACGGGCAGAAGGTGTGGACCTCGGGGGCGCATTTCGCCGATTGGTGCTTCCTCCTCGTGCGCACCGACCCCGAGGCGCCGAAGCACCACGGAATCTCCTACCTGCTCGTCGACATGAAGACGCCGGGCGTCGAGGTACGCCCGTTGGTGCTGTTGAACGGCCACCGGCACTTCAACGAGGTGTTCTTTTCCGATGTCGTCGTGCCGAAGGAGAATTTGGTCGGCAAATTGAACGAGGGCTGGAAGGTCACGACGACGACCTTGATGTTCGAGCGCAGCGGTGCCGGCGGACGCGACCATGCGGCGCAGATCGCCCGCCTCGTCGAGTTGGCGAAGCAGTTCCCGAACCGCCAGGAGCCGGCCTGGGAGCAGAGCCATATCCGCCAGCAGCTGGCGCAGCTGGCGCTTGAGACGAAGGCGTTGCAGGTGACGCGGTTGCGCGGCCTGACGCGGCGGCTGCGCGGCGAGCCGCCGGGGCCCGAAGGCTCGATATTGAAGCTGTTCGGCTCGGAACTGGCCGGCCGCATCGCCGATTTTTCCTCGACGCTGCTCGGCCCCTACGCGACGCTCGACACCCCGACCGAGGCGGTGCCCGACGCGCCGCGCTGGCTGCACCGGGTTTTGGGCGCCCGGCAATACACAATCGCCGGCGGCACCAGCGAGATCCAGCGCAACATCATCGGCGAGCGCGTCCTCGGATTGCCGCGGGGATAGGCATGCCCCACGATCGTCATCCCGGCGCAGGCCGGGATCCACGGATCAGCGGTCGGGGCGCCGCCGGGTGGATCCCGGCCTGCGCCGGGATGACGCGTGTCGAGGACGAACGACTGTCACCGGCCTGCGGCGTACGTCTGACGGGCATCGATCTGTCGGGCCCGCTCACGCCGGGCGACAAGGCAGCAATCGGCGCGGCGTTTCTCGCACATCACGTCGTCGTCTTTCCGGAGCAGGTCCTGGCGCGCGAGCAGCAATTCGTGTTTGCGGCGCAATTCGGCGAGGTGGAGGTGCATGGCGCGCATCGCGGCGAAAAGAAGCGCCACGGCGTCGCCCATGTGATGTCGAATCTCGGCACGGATGGCAGGCCGACCTTCCGGTTCTCGAAGGCGGCCAATTACCACTGGCACACGGACAAGCCCTATCACCCGGCGCCGCCGCTGCTGACGATGCTGTTTGCCGTCGCGGTGCCGCCGGAGGGCGGCGACACCGAGTTCGCCAACATGACGATGGCGCATGACGCGCTGCCCGCGACGATGAAGGAACGCATCGCCCGGCTGCGCGTGGTCTTCCGCCCGGCCTTCGACAACAGCCGCCGGGCGGTCGACCATCCCCTGGTCCGCACCCATCCCGACACCGGCGCCAAATCCCTCTATATCGGCAACCATTCGACGCACATCGTCGGCCTGCCCGAAGCGGAGGGTGCGGCGCTCCTCGCCGAGTTGCTCGAACACGCGACGCAGCGGCATTTCGTCTACGCCCATCGCTGGCGCGTCGGCGACCTCGTGATGTGGGACAACCGCTGCCTCTTGCACCGCGTCATCGTTGATGACGGCTTCCGCAGCCACCCGCGCATCATGCACCGCAGCGTCGTCAAGGGCCCGGTGCCGGTCTAGGCGGTCGAAGCGTCAGGAGAGCAGTCGATGGACATCGGGTTCAGCGAAGAGCAGGAGCTGTTGCGCGACACCGCGCGCAAGTTCCTCGACGGCGAGTGCACGATGGCGTTCGTCCGCCGGATGATGGCGAGCGAGGCGGCAGTGACGCCGGAGTTCTGGCAGAAGCTGGCCGACCAGGGCTGGCTCGGCATCGCCTATGCCGAAGAGGATGGCGGCAGCGGGCTCGGCCTCGTCGATCTCGTCGTGCTGATGGAAGAGGTAGGGCGTGCCGTCATGCCCGGGCCGTTCCCGGCGACCGTGCTGCTCGGCGGCGCGGCGATCGCCGAAGCCGGCTCGCCGGCAGCGCGGCAGGAATGGCTGCCGCGGATCGCGGCCGGTGAGGCGAAGGCGACGCTCGCCTGGACCGAGCCAAACGCCCGCTGGGACGCCGCCGGCATCACGCTCGCGGCGCGGGAGGCGCGCGGCGGTTTCACCCTCTCCGGCAGCAAGATGTTCGTCCCCGACGCCCATCTCGCCGACGTCCTGGTGGTCGCGGCGCGCACCCGTGACGGCAGCACGATGGAGGACGGGGTCAGTCTCTTCCTGGTGCCAAAGGGGGCACCGGGGGTCGAGGTGCGGCTCCTCCCTTCGGTCGACGAGACGCGCAAGCTGTGCGAGGTCCGGTTTGCCGATGTCGCCGTGCCCGCGGCGGCGCTGCTCGGTGAGCCGCACCACGGCTGGGCGCCGTTGTCGCGGGTCATCGACCGTGCCGCGGTGGCGCTGTCGGCCGAGATGTGCGGCGCGGCGCAGCGGGTGCTCGACATCACCGTCGAATACGCCAAGCTGCGCCAAGCCTTCGGTAAGCCGATCGGCAGCTACCAGGGCGTCAAGCACAAATGCGCCGACATGCTGGTCGAGATCGAGAATGCCAAATCCTTGACCTATTACGCCGCCTGGGCCGTCGACGAGGGCGAGGCCGAGGCGCCGCTGGCGGTGTCGATGGCGAAAGCGGCGGCCTCCGATGCGGGCCGCAAGGTGTGTGCCGCCGGGATCCAGCTGCATGGCGGCATCGGCATGACCTGGGAGCACGACCTGCAGCTCTACCTGAAGCGCGCCAAGGCCTCCGAAATCGCCTTTGGCGACGCCACCTGGCACCGCGAGCGGATCGCCCGGCTGCTGGGCGCCTGAGCCGCGACCGGCGCGATGGCTGCCGCGGACAATCTGCGCCTCCTGCCGCCAAACCTTGCCGGGCTGCCGCAATACGAGGCGGCGCTCGCCCAGGGCTGGTCGCCCGACACGACGCACGATGTCAGCCGCGAGCAGCTCGTCGCATTGAGGCGCAACCCGCACGCGTTTCTGTTCGAGCTGACCCGCCAGGACGGGACGGTCGTCACCGCTTCGGGCCGCGAGGTACGGCGGCTGCCGTCGCGCACCTTCTGGCTCGACGATGGTGAATTCTGCGGCGTCGCGACGCTGCGCTACATGCCCGGCAGTAACAGGTTGCCCGACTATGTCTCGGGCCATATCGGCTATGCGGTGGTGCCATGGAAGCGGCGGCGCGGCTATGCGACGCGCGCGCTGGCGCTGCTCTTGCCGGTGGCGCGCGAGATCGGGCTGACCCAGGTCGAAATCACCTGCGACGACGACAACGAGCCGTCGCGGCGGGTCATCGAGACGAACGGCGGGGTGCTGATCGGCCGAAGGCTGGCGCCCGGCGTCAAGCCCAAGCTGGTGTTTCGCGTCGATCTTGCCGGATGTGGCTGACCGGCGCGGCGCTATGCCGTCGCAGCCCTGGGTGCCGCGGGATTGCCGAGGGCGCGGCGCACGAGCAGCGCCAGCACCAGCCACAGGACGAACGGGGCGAGCTGGACCCCGGCGAAAATCGAGGTTGTACTCGCCAGCAGCGGCAACAGCAGCAGCGCGACGACGGCGATCCGCTCCCATGCGAGGAAGCCGGTGCGCATCCCTTCGTGCCCGAGCCAGGCCGCGGCGAACAGCAGGACCACCGCATCGTTGCCGTTGGCGTAGGGCGTTGCGAGAAAGATCGCTACGGCCAGCGCCGCGGCCTTGACTTCGACCGGCCCCGGACGGCGCCAAACGATCGCGATCACCGCCAAGGCGGCGGCCGCAGACGCGGTTTGGAGGGCATATGAGAGGGCAGGGGGCGCGCCCAGTTCGCGCGCGGCGACATAAACCGTCAGCAGCCAGTGCCAAAGGTGATGCATTTCGAGCAAGGATCGATTGACCGCCATTTGCTCGATAAAGGCGGCCCAGCTCCCCGTCCCAAACAAGGCGACGCTGGCAAGCAGCAACAGCGACACGGTCGCCGCCGCAGCCGCGACCGTCCGCCAGCGACCGTCGGCGATCAGTGCGACCGGCAGGAGCAGGCCCAGGTGGGGCTTATACGCGAGGAATCCGAAACAGATCCCGGCGACCACCGGGCGCCGGTTCAACAGCATCAGGCCGCCGCCGATGAGGGAGGCGGTGAAAAATCCGGTATTGGCATCCACCAGGTTGAGAAAAGCCGCCGGCGTGCCGATCACCGCCACCGCAGCCTCGCGCCAGCCGACCAGTGGCCGCAGCACCGCGAAAGCCAATCCGACCCCGAGAAGCGTCCAGAGGATCAGCGCCGGTACATACGAGAGGAGCGCGAGCGGCAGCGACAGCAGCATCATCGTCGGCGGATAGCTGTAGATCCGCTGGCTCGACGGGCCGACCACCGTCTGCTCGAAGGCGAGAAACCGCTCGTTGTCGTAGGCGAGAGGCGCCTCGCCGAGCGCCGCCACCTTTGCCCCCGCGTAGTAATTGATGAAGTCGGGACCGAGCGGCTCGCCGTTGGCTGCCGTGAGCCCGTTCGCCGTGTAAAAGCCAACCCCCCAGACCAGGAGAAACCCCGACAGCACGGCAAAGGCCCAGCCGCAGAGCATCAGGCGCTCGCGGGTGATCCAGCGCGCCTCGCGCAAGACATCGAGTGCGCTCAGGAAAAATCGGCCATTCGCGGCGCGGTGTGCGGTCAGGGATAGCATCCGGACGACTGTTCCAATTGGGCGTCGATCGAGCGCCCGGGGGCGGCACCCGAACCCAGGCGATCCCCGGACGGCACTGTGACCCAAATCAGGTTTAACTAAGATTAATCATCCCGTCTCCAACTTGACGCTGCCGGGCTTGCGGTCCTAAGCATGTCCCCTGACGTTCGCACCGCAGGAAGGCTGCCTGTGCCGCCGGTCGATGAGGTCTACGATGCGCCGCATCTCGCGCGCAATCCGGCGAATTTCGCGGCGCTGACGCCGCTCGGCTTTCTCGCGCGCGCCGCCGCGGTCTATCCCGACAAGCTGGCGGTGATCGATGGTGCGCGCCGCTTTACCTATCGACAGTTTTACCAGCGCTGCCGGCGCTTTGCCGATGCGCTGCGGCGGCGCGGCATCGGCCGCGGCGACACGGTCGCGGTGTTGGCGCCGAACGTGCCGGCGCTGCTCGAAGCGCACTATGCCGTGCCGATGGCGGGCGGGGTGTTGAACGCGCTCAACTACCGGCTCGACGCGCGGACGATCGCCTTCATCCTCGGCCACGGCGCGGCGAGGCTCCTGGTCGCCGACCGCGAACTCGGGCCGCTGGTGCGCGACGCGCTGCGCCAATTCGACCGCGACCTGCCGCTCGTCGAGATCGCCGACGGCGACAACGGCGCCCCGCTCGGCGGCACCGAATACGAGGATTTTCTCGCCGAGGGCGACCCCACGGGCGAATGGGCGCCGCCCGAGGACGAATGGGCGGCGATCGCGCTCAATTACACCTCGGGCACCACCGGCAACCCGAAGGGCGTCGTCTATCACCATCGCGGCGCCTATCTCAACGCGCTCGGCAATGCGATCACCTTCGGCCTCGACCGCCACTCGGTCTACCTGTGGACCCTGCCGATGTTCCACTGCAACGGCTGGACCTACACCTGGGGGGTGACGGCCGTTGCCGGCACCCATGTCTGCCTGCGCCGGGTCGACCCGGCGCCGATCTTCGCGGCGATCGCCGAGCACCGGGTGACCCATCTGTGCGGCGCGCCGATCGTCCTCAACATGCTGGTCCACGCGCCCGACGCCGTAAAACGGCGCTTCGACCACGTCGTCGAGGCGGCAACCGGCGGCGCGGCGCCGCCCTCCGCGGTCATCGAAGCGATGGAGCGCATGGGGTTCCGCGTCACCCATCTCTACGGCCTGACCGAAAGCTACGGACCCTCGACGGTGTGCGCCTGGCAGGAGGAATGGGACGGCCTGCCGTTGGCCGAGCGGTCGGCGAAGATGGCGCGCCAGGGGGTGCAGTATCTGACGCTCGACCATCAGCGCGTCGCCGACCCGGCGACGCTGGCGGATGTGCCGGCCGACGGGGCGACGATCGGCGAGTTGATGCTGCGCAGCAACACGCTGATGAAGGGCTATCTGAAAAACCCGGCGGCGACCGGCGAGGCCTTCGCCGGCGGCTGGTTCCACACCGGCGACCTCGCGGTGGCGCACCCCGACGGTTATATCGAGATCAAGGACCGCTCGAAGGACATCATCATCTCGGGCGGCGAAAATATTTCCTCGATCGAGGTCGAGGAGGCGCTGTACCGCCATCCGCAGGTGATGGAGGCCGCGGTCGTCGCCAAGCCCGACGAGCGATGGGGCGAGACCCCATGCGCCTTCGTCACGCTGAAGGAGGGCGCTGTCGCCGACGCCGCCGACATCATCGCTTTCTGCCGCGCCAACCTCGCCCACTTCAAGGTGCCGAAAACCGTGGTGTTTGGCCCGCTGCCGAAAACCTCGACCGGAAAAATCCAGAAATACGCGCTGCGCGAGCGCGCGAAGGATACTGGCTCGTGAGCAGACAAATAGTCCGCGCCGGCCCCTCACCCCAACCCTCTCCCCGCCAGCGGGGAGAGGGAGAGCAGTGTGCCGCCGAAACCCCTCTACCCGCCAGCGGGGAGAGGGAGGGGCCCGCGCCCCCCGGGTCCGCGCAAAGCGCGGCCCGAGGACAGGCTCCGGCGTGGGAGGGTGAGGGGCAGGCCTGCCGCCCAGGACGAATTTGCCGATGACCGCCTTGCCCAGCTTCGACATTAGCGGCGAGGTGGTGCTGGTCACCGGGGCGTCCTCCGGTATTGGGGCGCATTTCGCCGAGGTGCTGGCGCTGGCCGGCGCCAAGGTGGCGCTCGCCGCGCGCCGCGCCGACCGGCTCGACGAGCTGGCGCGCGAGATCGAAGCGCGCGGCGGGCAATGCCTGGCGCTGGCCTGCGACGTGACGCAGCGCGACAGCATCGCCGCGGCGATCGCCACGGCGGAGGAAAAGCTCGGGAAGCTGACGATCCTCGTCAACAATGCCGGGGTCGTCGTGTCGAAGCCGCTGTTCGAGCACAGCGAAGAGGATTGGGACTACGTTGTCGACACCAACCTCAAGGGCGCCTGGCTTATGGCGCGCGACTTCGCCCACCACCTCGTCGCTAAGAGGCGGCCCGGACGAATCATCAACATCTCCTCGGTGCTGGCGTCGCGCACGATCGGGCGCGTTCCGGCTTATTGCGCGGCGAAAGCGGCCTTGTCGCACCTGACGGGGGTGCTGGCGATGGAGCTGGCGCGCTATGGCATCCTCGTCAACGCGCTGGCGCCGGGCTATGTCGAGACCGATTTCAACCGCGCCTTTTTCCAGACCGAGGCCGGCAAGGCGCTGATCGGCCGAATTCCGCTGAAGCGCATTGGCCAACCCTGCGACCTCGACGGGGCGCTGCTGTTCCTCGCCTCGCCGGCCAGCGCCTATGTCACCGGCGCGGTCATCGCGGTCGATGGCGGCCACGCCGTTGCCGCCATTTAACCGGGCCGCGCTCGCCCGATTTCTCGCGGCGGCGAGCGGGGCGGATGGGGCCGAAATAACTGGCCTGGAGTTGCTGCCCGGCGGCGCGATCCAGGAGAATTGGGGCCTCGATGCCGTGTTCGCCGGCGGCGGTCTCGCCGGCAGGCAACGCCTTGTCTTACGCACCGACGCACCAACCGGAGTTGCTGGAAGCCTGAGCCGGATCGAGGAGTTCGCGGTGCTGCAGGCGGTGCTTGCCACCGGTGTGACGGTGCCGGAGCCGCTGTGGGCCTGCGCCGATCCGGGTGTATTGGGAAAACCGTTTTTCGTTATGCGGAGGGTCTCCGGCAGCGCGCAAGGACGGCAGATCACCACGGACCCGGCGCTGCACCCCGCGCTGCCCGGCGTTGCCGTGCATCTCGCGGAAGAATTGGCGCGGATCCAGACGATCCGGCCGCCGCGCCGCGATCTAGGCTTTCTGCCGACGATCGGCCCGGCCGAACATATCGCTGGTTTCCGTGCCTATTTCGATCGGCACCCGCGGCCCCGGCCGGTGCTGGAATGGGCGATACGCTGGCTCGAAACCCACCTCCCCGAGCCGCTCGCGCCGGTGCTGTGCCACCGCGATTTCCGCACCGGAAACTATCTTCTCGATGGCGCCGAGCTCACCGGCATCCTCGATTGGGAATTCGCCGGCTGGGGCGATCCGGACGAGGATATCGGTTGGTTCTGCTGCAAGGGCTGGCGTTTCGCCCGGCTTGACCGCGAAGCCGGCGGCATCGCCGAGCGGGCGCCGTTCTATGCCGCATACGAGGCCGCTTCCGGCCGTCGCCTCGACCCCGCGCGCGTGTTTTTCTGGGAGGTGCTGGCGAATGTGCGCTGGGCGGTGATCGCCTTGCAGCAGAGCGATCGCCACCTGATCGGCGGCGCCCGGGACCTCTCGACCGCGATCATCGGCCGCCGCGCCACCGAGTGCGAGCTGGAGCTGCTGATGCTGCTCGACCCGGAGGGCGCGCCCAACGGAATCCCCTCTCCCCCACCGGGGGAGAGGGTTGGGGTGAGGGGGCAGACGCCGAACTCGCCGCGGGCACCCTCACCCGTCTCGCCGCTGCCGCGGCCAGCCACCCTCTCCCGCGGTGCGGGCGAGGGGCTGAAGATGCGCGACCGGCCGAGCGGCGCCGCCCTACTGGCGCTCGGGCGCCAATGGCTGCTCGACGACCTGCTGCCGTTGCTGCCGGCGGAGCGTCACCGCGAGCTGCGCTTGGTCGCCGCCGCGATGGCGATTGCCGAGCGCGAGGCGGCGGCAGGTGATGGGCAGGTCTTCGAAATCGGCGAAATGCTGGTGTCGATCTACGCCGGCCTAGAAGCCGTCGGTGCGCTTGGCGATTTGCTCCTCCGGCTGGCGGCCGACCTGCGCGACGGCGCGTTCGAGACATGCGAAATGCGCAGGCGCAACGCGCGTGCGCTATTATGGCAGCTGACTATGATGAAGCTGCGCGAGGGCAATCCGCAATTCCTCGCCGATAACGGTTTCGGAGATTGAGGCCCGTGCCCATGTCGAGCGTCCGCGAAGCCATCGACGCCTTCAGTCACGGCGAGATCGTCGTCGTCACCGACGACGACGACCGGGAGAACGAAGGCGATCTGATCATTGGCGCGGTGCATGCGACGCCGGAGAAGATGGCGTTCATCATTCGCCATACCTGCGGCATTGTCTGCGCTCCCGTCACCGCCGAGATTGCTCGGCGGCTGCACCTCGCGCCGATGGTCGCCGACGGCGACGCGATCCACGGCACCGCGTTTACGATCTCGGTCGATTATCGCCATGGTACGACGACCGGGATTTCCGCCGAGGAACGCACCGCGACGATCCGGGCGCTTGCCAACGGCAATTCCGGCCGCGCCGATTTTGTCCGCCCGGGACATATCTTCCCGCTGATCGCCAAGGATGGCGGCGTCCTGATGCGCTCCGGCCATACCGAGGCGGCGATCGATTTGTGCCGCCTCGCCGCGCTCGAACCGGTGGCGGCGATCTGCGAGTTGGTCAACGACGACGGCACGGTGATGCGTGGGCCGCAGGTCGCCAGCTTTGCCAAGAAGCACGCGTTGAAACGCATCTCCGTCGCCGATCTGATCGCCTATCGGCAGGCGCGCGAAAAGCTCGTGACCCGCGTCGCCGAGTTCAAGATCGAGACCGAAGCCGGCGAATTCACCGGCTATGCCTATGTCACGCCGTTCGACAAGGTGCATCATTACGCCTTTGTCTACGGCGAGATCGGCGACGGGCGCAACGTCGCGACCCGGCTGCACCGCGGCAATGTCGTCGAGGATGTGTTCGGCGGCGCCAAGGCGATCCACGCCGCGCTCAACCGCTTCAAGAATGCCGGGCGCGGCGTTTTGGTCTATCTGCGCGACGGCAGCTCGGGCGTGCCGACCGCCGCGCTCGCCGAGGATGCCAGCGCCTCCGAGCTGGAACGCAGCCGGCAATGGAAGGATATCGGGCTCGGCGCCCAGATCCTGCGCGATCTCAACATCTCCTCGATCCGGCTCTACGCGACGCGCTCGCGCAGCTATGTCGGGCTCGCCGGGTTCGGCATCGAGATTGCCGCGACCGAGCCGCTCGACGAAGCCTCGGGCCACCGGCTGATTTTGAAGGACATGCGCCAGCCGCAACCGGCCGCGGATTGCTGATGGCGCGCGAAATCCTCCCCTATGGCGCCTGGCGCTCGCCGATCACCTCGGAGTTGATCGTCGGCGAGGCGATCGCTCTCGGCGATATCATCGTCGATGGCGGCGACATTTATTGGATCGAGAGCCGACCCGGTGAGGGCGGGCGCAATGTCCTCGTCCGCCACACCCAGG
>DASYUS010000140.1:0-4539 GCA_036000945.1 Allostellaceae bacterium | reverse complement strand
TGCGCCATGATCTCGTCATCACCGCGGGCAGCCGGGCGGAGGATGAATTTCGACACCCCGGCCTCGACATAGGCGCCGATCCGCTCGACGATTGCCGCGGCGTCACCGATCGCGAAATAATCCTTCGGGTCGCGCCCGGTGCGCTTCCGGTAGGCCTCGAACAGCGGGATGAGCGCCGGGTCGTCGGCGCGGCCGAAACGGAACGGGATGCCGGCGCCATAATGGTCGTCGTCGATCGTGCGGCCCGCTTCGGCTGCGGCGGCGCGGATCGCCTTGACCACGGTCGCCGCCTGCTCGGGCGTTTCGGGTCCGGCCTGCCAGCCGGTGCCGAGGCGCGCGGTGCGCCGGATCGCCGCTTCGGACGAGCCGCCGATCCACATCGGCAGGTCGGGCTGCACCGGCTTCGGCGACAACGAGGCGCCCGACAGGTGATAATGCACGCCCTCGAAATCGACCTTGTCCTCGCTCCACAGCCGGCGGATCACCTCGAGCCCCTCGTCGGTCTTGCGGCCGCGCGTCTTGGTGTCGAGGTTGAGCGTCTTCCACTCCGGACCTAACGGGCTGCCGATGCCGAACGCGGGGAGGAGCCGCCCGCCCGAGAGAAAATCGATCGTCGCGCATTGCCGTGCGACCAGCACCGCGTCGCGCATCGCCAGCGACAGCACATTGACGCCGAACTTGATGCGCCGGGTGCGGCCGGCCAGCGCCGCCATCACGCTCATGCATTCGAGAAACGGGGTCGGGCTGACCAGTCGGTCGGTCTGCCAGATCGAATCGATGCCGCCCGCCTCGCACAGATCGACCCAGCGCCAATAGGCAGCGGCGCCGGAAAACGGGAACTCCATCACTCCAACCCCGACGGCGATTTTCTTTGGCGCGACGTTGCTCGGCATGATCGCTCCTTCAGCTTACGTGCGTATGGCGGTGGTGCAGGTCGGGATAGTGCGGGTGCGCGTGCACCAGCGGCCGGTGGCGGTGCCGGTGGGAATGCGGCTCGCCGGCGGGATCGCCCGGCTCGTGGCGATGCTGGTGGTGCGCGTCGTGCACATGGCGGTGCTCGTGGTCGAGCGCCGCGTGGGCGTGCTCGTGCTCGTGCCGCTCGGCGAGGTGGAGGTAGAGCCCGGCGGCCATCAGCAGCCCTGCCAGCGCCAGCCGCGCGGTGACCGCCTCGTCGAGCATCGCCACCGCCAGCATCGCGCCGATAAACGGCGCCGTCGAGAAATAGGCGGCCGTGCGCGCGGCGCCGAGATGCCGCAATGCGACGACGAACAGCACGAGGCTTATGCCATAGCCGAAAAAGCCGATCAGCGCCGCGCCGCCGATCATGTCCAGGCCGGGCAGCATCGCCCCGGCGGCCATCGCCAGCGCGAGATTGACCGATCCCGCCGCCAGCCCCTTGATCAACGCGATCTGCACCGGGTCGGCGGCGCTGAGGCGTCGCGTCAGGTTGTTGTCGATCCCCCAGGCGAGGCAGGCGCCGGCGATCGCCGCCGCGCCCCAGCCGAGACCTTCCGGTCCGCCCTGCCACGACAGGACGACCGCGCCGGCGAGGATCGCCGCGGCGCCGAGCAAGAGGCGCCGGTCGACATTCTCGCGGAACATCAGCCAGGCGATCGCCATTGTCGCCAGGCCTTCGAGGTTGAGCAGCAGGCTCGCCGCCGAGGCCGTCGTCGCGGCAAGGCCGAGCATCAAAAGGACCGGCGCGACAACGCCGCCGCTCAGCACCACGAGGGCGAGCCACGGCAGGTCGCCGCGGCGCAGCGGCGCCTCCTGCCACATCCCGGCGGCGCCGGCGCGCACCAGCTGGACGATGCCGAGCCCGAGGCCCGAGCCGAGGTAGAGCAGGCCCGCCAGCAGCCACGGGCTGACCCCGCCGTCGCCCAGCAGCAGCTTGGCAAACGGCGTGCTCGCGCCGAACAGCGTCGCCGACAGGATCGCCAGCGGCACACCCGGCCAGAGGAGGGAGCCCTGCAGCATCGCGCCACTATAACGAACAGGGTTGCTCCGGCGGGCGATTTTGTGTCCCGATCCTGTCGGCGGTTTTGCCAAGTGTCCTGCGGCTGTCATTGCGAGGAGCCGAAGGCGACGAAGCAATCCTGCTCGAGCGGAAAAGCGGCGCAAGATTGCTTTGCTCCGCTCGCAATGACGCAATAGCAATGGGGTGAGCGATGCGCGTGTTCACGACGGTGCCGCAGGAGGATCTGCGCCGGGTCCCGGCGGCGGCACGGGAGGCCGAAGCGGAGGGCTATGACGGCATCATCGCGATGGAGAACCAGCACGAGCCGTTTCTCGCGCTCGCCGTCGCCGGCGCCGCGACCGAGCGGATCGAGCTGCACACCGGCGTCGCGATCGCCTTCGCCCGCACCCCGATGGCGGTGGCCGAGGTCGGCTGGGACCTCGCCGGCTCGACCGGCGGGCGGTTTGTCGTCGGCCTCGGCTCGCAGGTGCGGGCGCACAACGAGCGGCGCTTCTCGGCGCCGTGGTCGCCGCCGGCGCCGCGGATGCGCGAATACGTCCAGGTCTTGCGCGCAATCTGGCGCTGCTGGAAGGACGGCGAAAAGCCGGCCTATGAGGGCCAGCATTACAAGTTCACGCTGATGACGCCGAATTTCACGCCGCCGCCGATCGCCGCCCCGCCGCCGCCGATCATGATCGCCGCAGTCGGCTTGGCGATGCTGCGTGTAGCAGCCGAGGAATGCGACGGGGTCAAGCTGCACGGCTTCTGCACGCGCAAATACCTGACCGAGGCGATCATGCCGCGGATCGCGGCAGGCCTCGCCAAGGCTGGCCGGGCGCGGGAGAACTACGAGATCTCGGGCGGCGGGTTTCTCGCCACCGGACCCGACGACGAGACCGTCGCGCAGCGCTTCGAATGGGTGCGAACGCGGGTTGCCTTCTACGGCTCGACCCCGGCCTACTACCCGGTCTTCGCCGTGCACGGCCTCGAAGACCTCGGCCTCAAGCTCAACGCCCTCGTACGCCAGGGCAAATGGGGCGAGCTGGCAAAGGAGGTACCGGACGACGTCGCGCACCTCTTCGCCGCGGTCGGCCGCCACGACCAGATCGTCGGCGCGATCGAAGAGCGCTTCGGCGGCCTCGTCGATTCATTGACCCTGCGCGGCGACGGCGTCGGCGAGGTGCCGCCCGACCTCGTGCAGGACATCCGCCGCATCCCGCACCGATATCGCGGATTGCCGAGATAGAACCGTGTCGGCCGACACCGGGCTTCGAGCGACACCCGCATGGCAGGCGCGCAATTTCCTGATCCGCGTCAGATTGCTGCGCGATCGCGTCCCGTCCTTCGACGCTTATCCATTCAGCATTCCGGCAATCGGCGCGATCGATGAACTGCCGTTCGACCAGCCTGTAACGTTCTTTGTGGGCGAGAACGGCTCGGGTAAATCGACTCTGCTTGAAGCGATCGCCGTCGCGTCCGGTCTCAACGCGGAGGGCGGCAGCGGCAACTTCCGCTTCGCGACCCGCGCCTCGCATTCGTCGCTGAAGGACTACCTGCGCCTCGTCCGCAGTCCGCGACGCGTGCGCGATCGTTACTTCCTACGGGCCGAGAGCTACTACAACCTCGCGACCGACATCGAGCGGCTCGACGACGGTCCCGGCGGACCACCGATCATCGGCGCTTACGGCGGCACCTCGCTGCATGAGCAGTCCCACGGCGAGTCGTTTCTTGCGCTGTTCATGAACCGGCTGCGCGGCGACGGACTGTACATTTTCGACGAGCCTGAGGCCGCGCTATCACCATCGCGGCAGCTATCCTTTTTGTCTCGCCTGCATGAACTTGTCAGCAATGGCTCGCAATTCCTGATTGCGACGCACTCGCCAATCCTGATGGCCTACCCGCAGGCTGCCATCTATCTGATGGCGGATGGCCCGCCGCGGCTCATCCCCTATCGCGAAACCGAGCACTTTGTCGTGACCCGAAACTTTCTCAACCGCACGCAGCCGATGCTCGATGTTCTGCTGGGCGAGCGCGATCCGCGCTGAGAGACGTCCGCGGACGCCACAGATGGCGCGATTTTTTATTCAGCCGCGACGAGGACCGGCGGTCCCGGCGCGGCGCGGAAGCGCGCCAGCAGGTCGGCTTCCTTCGCCTTCGCGCGGCGGAGGTTGGCTTCCTTGATGTGGCCGAAGCCGCGAATTTCCAGCGGCAGCGCGGCGAGGTCGACGGCGGCGGCGTGGTTCTGCGGCGACAGCGCACGGGCGATCTCGTCGAGCACAGCGTCGTAATCGGCGACGAGGCGGCGCTCGGCGCGGCGCTCCGGCGTTCGGCCGAATAGGTCGAACCTGGTGCCGCGCAGGAAGCGCAGCCTGGCGAGGAGGCGGAAGGCGCCGAGCATCCACGGGCCGTAGGCGCGCTTCTGCAGGTGCCCGGTCGCCGGGTCGCGCGGCGCCACGAGCGGCGGGGCGAGGTGGAAGCGCAGCGCGTACGGACCCTCGAACTGGCCGGCGACGCGCGCGAGAAAATCGCTGTCGGTGTAGAGCCGGGCGACCTCGTATTCGTCCTTGTAGGCCATCAACTTG
>DASYUS010000139.1:0-3555 GCA_036000945.1 Allostellaceae bacterium | reverse complement strand
GCGAACGGCCCCCTTCTTCAGGGAGGGGCGCCTTTCACGCCGCCCTGAAGAAGCGGGCGGCGTTGCCCCACAACAACTTCTGCCGCGCTTCGGCGCCGAGGCTCTGCCAGGCGAGGATGTTGTCGATCGAGTGGGGGAACTGGCATTCCGAATGCGGATAGTCGGATGCGTACATCAGGACGCCGTCGCCGAGGAAGCCGGCGACGGTGTTTAACATGTCCTCGCCCTCCTGGTGCTCGATGCTGCAGAAGAAGCGCCCGCTCTTCAGGTACTCGCTCGGCTTCATCTTCAATTCGGCGGTCGAGCCGACATAGGCGTATTGCTCGTCCATCCGCCGCCCCCAGAACGGCAGCCAGCCGAAGCCGCATTCGAGCACCCCGAAGCGCAGGCTCGGATAGCGGTCGAGCACGCCGCCGCCGATGAACGCCGCGACAAACCGCATCGCGCCCCACGGGTGCGATGCCAACCGGCCCAGAAAGATGTTGTCCCACATGTCGTTGTGGCCGGGATAGTAGGGCGGGTTCCAGGTCGAGCTGTGGAAGACGATCGGCAGGTCGAACTCGGCCGCTTCCCGCCAGATCGGATCGAGCGCGGGATGGTCGGCCGGCACCTTGTCGATCTGCGGCTTGACGGCGACGGCCCAGCTCTCCCTGCCCCATGCTCTGATTTCCGCGACTGCCGAGTCGACATCGCGGGTCGAGGCGACGATCGGCCCCTTCAGCCGGTCAGGGTAGCGGCCGCAATAATCCGCCATGTGGCGGTGAAAGGCGCGGATCATGCCGGTTTCGAGGGAGGCGTCGGCAACCCCGATGAGGCCCGTCCAGCCGCCCGGCACGAGGAAATGCACGTCGACGCCTTCGTCGTCCATATCCTGGACGCGGTTGGCGGCATTGTCGTCCTGCACGCCCGGGCGCGGCAGCTTGCCGCCGCGCCAATTGCTGTCGCGGCCGCTGTGGTCGGGCCGCGGCGCCGCCTCGCCCAGCACCCGGCGATAATATTGCTGGGCGACGCGGTAGCCGTGCATGCCGCCCGAATGCTCGGCCGATTGTCGGATCGGCGCGCGGTATTGCGCCAGCTCGGCGAGGCGCGGCCGGAACGCCGGATCGACGTATCGCTCGATCACTTCGGCCGCCGGCAGCACATGCGTGTCGGCATCGTAGACGTGCAACCCGTTCTTCATCGTTCGACCTCCGGCTTAGGCCTCGCGCGAGCCGGAATCGAGCACCCGCGCCGGGCCCTCGACCTCCCGCTCGAGCACGGCGGCGTTCCAATCTCGCGGCGTGCCTTTCTTGGTTTCGGCGACGGCCAGCTCGCGCGCCTGCCTGGCCGTCTCGGCGACCAGGGTCACGTAGAAAAAATCCTCGCCGCCGGCGACCAGCGTGCAGGTGAACTTGTTCATTTCCGAAGTTCCTTTCCTAACGACAGTGCGGCATGACCTTCTCGGCAAACAGCGTCATCGAATGCCTGACCTGCGCCGGGTCCATCAGACCGCCCTGGTTGAAATAGCCGATGAACTCGTCCATGCCGTATTCGCGCTGCAGCTCGCGCACCCGCTCGATGCAGTAGTCGGGATCGCCGAAGACGCCCATCTCGCGATCCATGTCGGCGAAGGTGATGCTGTCGATCCGGGCCAGTACCTGGCGGAACGCCTCGAAGCTCTTGATGTCGTGGTCGCCCAATGGCCGCAGCCGCTCGCCGGCCGCGCGCAAAAAACGCATCAGCCCCGGCTCGACCTCGGCACGCGCCTGCGTGCGGCTCGCCGACACGTGCACCGGAAACGCCAGCGCCGTGTCGCACCGGCCGCCGCCGAGCCGCTCGCGGTAGACGCCGAGCCCCGCCTTCAGCTTGTCGGGTGGGTTGATCATCGGCGTCGCGAAGATCGGAAACTTCCGCCGCGCGGCAAAGGGGAACGTGTCGGGGCTGTTGGCGGCGATCCGCACCGGCGGATGCGGCGTTTGCAGCGGCTTCGGCACGACGCTCAGCTCGTGGGCGCGAAAATATTTTCCCTCGAACGAAAAACTCTCGTTGGTCCACGCCGCGAGGATGAAGTCGAGCGCCTCGTCGAAGCGCTCGCGGCTTTCCTCCTGCGGGATGCCGTAGCCGGCATAGTGCAGCGGCGCGGTGCCGCGGCCGCAGCCCAATTCGAGTCGGCCGTCGCTGAGAATATCGACGATCGCCGCTTCCTCCGCGATCTTCACCGGATTGTGCATCGGCAACAGCGTGACTGCCGTGCCGAGGCGGATGCGGCTGGTGCGCTGCGCCGCCGCGGCCAGCACCATCAGCGGATCAGCGAGGATCGAAAAGCCGCGGCTGAAGTGCAGCTCGCCGAGCCAGACCGTATCGAAGCCGAGCCGGTCGCCGAGCTCGATCTGGCCGATGATGTCCTTGTAGCGTTGATGCTCGGTAAAGCCGGGCGCACACGGCAGCTGGTCGAAAAACCCGAAGCGCATGCATTCCTCCGCCGGCAATTGACGCAGATTATCGACCGGACTCGAAACCCGGCGCAAGCGCAGCTCGCGAATGCGCCCATTGCGAGGCACGCAACGACGACGCAATCTGGCTCGGACGACGCTCGGGACGGAGGGGTCGCGGATGGACGATGCGCTCGGGCTGCCGCCAGGCGCCTTCGCCAAGCTCGACGACGAAGAGGACGAGCTGTTCTACGAGCCGCCGCGGCTGGTCTACCACATCGACGACGGGGCGGTCGCCGCCCTCACGGAGTTCTACCGTGCGGTGCTGCCGAAGGGCGGCGTGCTCCTCGACCTGATGAGCAGCTGGGTCAGCCACCTGCCGCCGGAGATCGAATACGGCGAGGTGATCGGCCTCGGGATGAACGCCGAGGAATTGGCGGCCAACAAGCGGCTCGCCCGGTGGTTCGTCCAGAACCTCAACCGCGACCCGGCCCTGCCGCTCGCCGGCGCCAGCGCCGACGCGGCGATGATTTGCGTGTCGGTGCAATATTTGCAGCAGCCGGTCGCGGTGTTGCGCGAGGTCGGGCGCGTGCTGCGGCCCGGCGCCCCGATCGTCATCAGCTTCTCCAACCGCTGCTTCTGGACCAAGGCGGTGGCGATCTGGCGAGCCCTCGACGACGACGGCCATGCCGCGCTCGTCGAGCGCTACCTGCGCCACGCCGGGTTCGCGGCAATCGAAACCCACCGGCTCGCCGAATGGGTCGAAGACCAGAGCGATCCGCTGATCGTCGTCATCGGCCGCGCTCCCAAGAGGGCGCTTTAGGTTAGGCGCTGCCAAGCCCCTCTCCCGCAATGCGGGAGAGGGAGGGGCCCAGCGCGTAGCGCTGGGAGGGTGAGGGTAAGCCGACGAGCGCTCTGGAATCCGCCCCCTCACCCCGACCCTCTCCCCCGGTGGGGGAGAGGGAGTACAAGCGGCGAACCCGAGACCCGCTGGCCAGCGATAGTTTGCGCTATGACGCAGCCGCCTGGGCGAGCTTCGCCCAGGTGTCGCGCAGGCCGACCGTGCGGTTGAAGACGAGGCGGCCGGGCGCCGAGTCGGGGTCGCGGATGAAATAGCCCTGGCGCTCGAACTGCACCGGCTCGG
>DASYUS010000138.1:0-7729 GCA_036000945.1 Allostellaceae bacterium | reverse complement strand
GTCACCGTGTGAGTTTTCAGGAAATCCTCGCGCACGGTGATGCCGAGGCCGGGGCGGTCGGGCACCGCGATCATGCCGTCCTCGACCGGGAAGTCCTCCTCGACGAGATCATGCAGAAGCGGGTTGGCGCTCAAAGAATATTCGACGATGAACCCGGCGGGCGACGCGGCGGCGACGTGCAGCCCGGCGGCAAAGGCCGGCGCGCCCGCCCAGAGATGCGGCGCGAGCTTCAGGTTGAAGGCGCTGGCGAGCGCCGAGATGCGCATCGCCTCGGTGATGCCGCCGCAGATCGCGAGATCCGGCTGCATGATGTCGACGGCGCCCAGCATCGCGAGGTCGCGGAAATCGTGCCGGGTGAACTCGCTCTCGCCGGCCGCGATCGGGATGTCGGTGGCGGCGCGCACCTGGGCGCAGCCCGCCTTGTCGTCGGCCGTCACCGGCTCCTCGAACCACATCAGGTTGCAGTCCTCGACGAGACGGCAGAAGCGCTTCGCCTCAGCGATCGACAGCGTGCCGTGCGCATCGCACATCAACCCGATTTCGGGGCCGAGCGCGTCGCGCGCCGCCTTCACGCGGGTGGCCGAGTGGCGCGGGTCGCCGTCGATGATGCCGACCCGCATCTTGACCGCGCCGAACCCGCCCCGGGCGATATAGCCGAGCAACTGCTCGCCGATCTTGTCGGGCCCGGCCCAGCCGCCTGAGGCGTAGGCCGGCAGCTTGTCGGCTCGCCTCCCGCCGAGGAGGCGCCAAACCGGCTGGCCAAGCGATTTCCCCAGAATGTCCCACAGCGCGCAATCGACGCCGCCGATCGCCGAGATGCTGATGCCGCGCCGCCCGAGCACCGGCAGGACGCGACCTTCGCGCAGCGCATAGTGGGCGCGGGTGCCGCTGTAGAGCGTCTCCCACAGGCGGGTGATGTCACGCGGGTCCTCGCCTTTGAGCAGCGGCGCGAACTCCTCGTTGATCATACACGTCAGCGCCTGGTTCTGCGCCATGCCGCCGACCTGCGCCTTGGCCTCGCCCCAGCCGGTGAGGCCGCATGCGGTGTCAATGCGCACCAATGTCCCGTCGAAGGACAGCGTGCGGCCGAAATCGCTCGTATGCTGCCGATCGTGCGGGATCGGGATGTGGACCCAGAAGGCCTTGACCGATGCGATCTTCATGGCCGGTGACTCCTCGAGTGGCAGCTTATTGGGCTCATCGTGGATGCGCCAGATCGCGCTCAACGGGTCGCCTAACTGCGCTCGATGCTGTCGCCGAGCGCGCGCAGCAAGGCGGCGCCATCGCCGCGCCAAGCGCTGCCGTGCATGCAGGCGAGCGTCGTTGGGGCAAAGGCGGCGAGGCGTTCGAGCTTGGCACGCGTGTCCTTGGCGTGCGCGTAATAATCGAGCTGCCGGCGAAAGGCTTCGCTCGGGCCGAGGATGTCGCTCTCGGTCAGCGGCGGGAGGTCCGACCCGCCCTGGGTGAACAGATCGCCGCAGAGTAGCGTAGCGGTCTCAGCCTCCATCATGTAGCCGCATTCCCAGGCGTGTGGCAGATGCGCCGCATCCAACCAGCGCACGCTGTGCCGGCCGAGCCCAACCACCTCGCCGTCAGACAGGCCGCGCGGCGCTCGATCGGCGTAATCGTTGATCGATACCATCGCCGCGATCTGCCCGCACAGCGGCTCGGCCGCCGGGGCGGCCGCGAGAAACTGGTTGAGCGCCCCACATTCGTCGGCCTCGAAATGGGAGAAGGCGAGGTAACGCAAGCGCTCCACCGGCAGCACGGTCGCGATCGCGTCGCGCACGGCCGGAAATTGGTGGCGCAGTCCGGTGTGGAACAACAGCGGCGCATCGTCGACGATCAGATACTGGTTGAACGAGAACCCGCTGGCGCCGGGGATTTCGACTGCTGTCGAGATGCGGTAAATGGCGTCGGCGATTTCGTCGATTGTTGTCGTCATCCCTTGCCTCCCCGCTCAAACCCTCCGGTCCGCAGCACGCGCTGAGCGATCGACCAGCGGTGCACCTCGGAGGGGCCATCGTAGATCCGGAACGGGCGCACCTCGCGGAAGAGGCGCGCGACGATCGTGTCATCGGTGATGCCGAGCCCGCCGAGCACCTGCATCGAGCGGTCGACGACGCGCCAGATCGCCTCCGAGCAGATCACCTTGGCCATGCTCGATTCGTGCCGCCCTCGCTCGCCCCGGTCGAGCACCCAGGCGGCGTGCCAGATGACGAGGCGGCTTGTGTGCAGGTCCATCTCGTTGTCGGCGAGCATGAAGCCGACCCCCTCGTGCTCGCCGATCGGCTTGCCGAAGGCGGTGCGACGCCGGGCGTAATCCACGGCGGTGTCGTGCGCGCGGCGGGCAGCGCCGAGCCAGCGCATGCAGTGGGTCAGGCGCGCCGGCGCCAGCCGCGCCTGGGCATAGCGGAAGCCTTCGCCGACCTTCCCCAGCACCGCGCTCTCCGGCACGCGCAGCCCGTCGAGCCGCACCACCGCATGGCCGCCGGTCATGTACTGGTCGAGCGTGTCGAGCACGCGCTCGATATGGATGCCGGGCGCGTCCATCGGCGCGAGAAACATTGTCGCGCCGGCGGGGCCGAGCGGGTCGCCGTCGTTCTTCGCCATGATGATCGCGAGGCTGGCGCCGACAGCGCCGGTGATCAGCCATTTCGTACCGTCGAGGACAAAGTCGGGGCCGGCGCGCCGCGCCGTCGTCAGCAGCATCGACGGGTCGGCGCCGGCGCCGGGAGCCGGCTCCGTCATCATGAAACACGAGCGGATCTGCCCGGCGGCGAGCGGGCGCAGCCATTCCTCCTGCTGGCGCTCGTCGGCGACCTGCTCCAAAAGGTGCATGTTGGCTTCGTCCGGGGCAAAGATGTTCATCGCGATCGTCGCCAACGGCGAATAGCCGGCCGCCTCAAAGACGACCGCTTTGGCGCGGTGGTCGAGCCCGAGCCCGCCCCACTCGCGCCCGACATGCGGGGACAAGAGCCCGGCCCGCCCTGCCAGCGCCACCAGCTCGCGGCGGAACTCCTCGGCCGGCCCGTGCGCCCCCTGCCGCTTGTCGCCTTCGCGCGGCAGGATCTCGCCGCGCACGAAGCGTTCGGTGCGCTGCTGCAGTTCGAGCAGTTCGTCGGGGATCGTAAAATCCATCGTCGCTCCGGGGGCCGGTTTACCGGCTGCATCGTCCGGCAGCGCATCGAGCCTGGTCAAGCCACAGATCCGCCTTTGGGCTCGATCACGCGAGTGATCCGAGCTGCGATTTATGGTTTAATAGAGATTAACGATTTTCCGCACCTTGAACCGAAACCGGATCACCGCTGTGAGGGGAGGGGTTGCCATGTCGAGTCGTCGCTTGGGAGCGGTCGTCGTCGCCGGAATCCTGCTTGCTGTACCGATCGGCCCCGGCGCTCGGGCCGATGCTGTGCCCGGAGCCTCGCCGACAAAGGCGACCGGTGAGGTCAATTTTGCGATCTCCTGCCGGCCGGAGTCGCAGAAGGCGTTCGGCAAGGCGGTCTGGACGCTGCATTCGTTCTGGTATCCGGAAGCGCTGAAGGCCTTCACGGAGATCGCCGCCGCGGAGCCCGGCTGCGCGATGGCGCATTGGGGCGTTGCGATGAGCAATTGGTACCCGCTGTGGTTCCCGCCGACCGCGGCGATGCTGAAGGCCGGCTCGGAGGCGGCCGAGAAGGCGCAGGCCGCAGCGCCGAAAACCGACCGCGAGAAGGAGTACATCGCGGCGATCGCGGCCTTCTATCGCGACAACGACAAGCTCGACCACCGCACCCGGAGCGTCGCCTATGAGAAGGCGATGGAGCAGGTCGCCCTGCATTATCCGGAGGATCGCGAAGCGGCCGTGTTCTATTCGCTGGCGCTCAACGCGACCGCGCCGCCGACGGACAAGACCTACGCCGCCAAGCGCAAGGCGGCCGAGATCCTGAAGAAGGTCTGGGCCGAGCAGCCCAACCACCCCGGCGTCATCCATTACCTGATCCACAGCGACGACACACCCGAACTGGCCGAGGCCGGGCTGCCGGCGGCGCGGGCCTACGCCAAGATCGCGCCCGAGGTGCCGCACGCGCTGCACATGCCGTCGCACATTTTCACCCGGCTGGGCCTTTGGCAGGAGTCGATCGATTCGAATACCGCCGGCCATGCCGCCGCCGCCAAATACGTCCAGCAGAAGCTCGGCCAAGGCGCGTTCGACGGCGAGACGGTCCATACGATGGACTATCTCGAATACGCCTATCTGCAGATGGCGCAGGACAAGAAGGCCAAGGAGGTTGTCGACAAACTGCTCACGTTCCGCCGCGCCGACGGGGCAAACCTGCCGATGGCTTACGCAGTGGCGGCAATCCCGGTGCGCTACGCGCTTGAGCGCCGTGATTGGGCGGGGGCGGCGAAGCTGGTCGCGCCCGAGATCTCGTTTCCGTTCGAGCGCTTTCCGTGGGCGGCGGCAATGATTGCATATGGCCGCGCACTCGGCGCCGCCAACACCGGCGACGTCGCTGGTGCGCAGGCGGAGATCGCCCGGCTGCAATCGCTTAAGGACAAGCTCATGGAGGCCAAGGACACGTACTGGGCGAACCAGGTCGAGGTCCAGCGGCTTGGCGCCGCCGGGACTCTGGCGCACGCCCAGGGCGACGACGAGAAAGCGGTCGAGCTGGTGCGCGCCGCGGCCGACCTCGCCGCAACGATGGACAAGCATCCGGCCACCCCGGCCGAGGTGCTGCCGGCGCGCGAGCTGCTCGCCGATCTCCTGCTCGCGATCAACGATCCGGCGGGAGCGCTCAAGGCGTACGAGGCGTCGCTCGGGGCCGACCCGAACCGCTTCCGCAGCCTCTTGGGCAAGGCGCGGGCGGCGAAGCAGGCCGGCGACGCCGCGGCGAGCCGGGCGGCCTACCAGCAGCTCCTCATGCTGGCCGACAAGGCGGATGGCGACCGACCGGAGCTGGCGGAGGCGAAGGCGGCGGTGTCGGCGAACTGAGTCGGTTCAGAGGCAGGCGCGCATCGTTGCCGCCGTCTCGGCCGCGGCGCGGACCAGAAAACTGAAGTCGCTGCCGGGAAGCACGAGGCGCACGCCCATCGCGATGTAGCGGCGCAGCAGCGCCTCGTCGGCGATGCCGCCGACCCCGGCGTGTTTGCCGTGCTGGCGGCAGGCGTCGCAGACCGCCTGATAGGCGGCTGCGATGCGCTCGTCGGCGAAGCCGCCGGGGATGCCGAGTTCCATCGCCAGATCGTTGGTGCCGATCAACAGCGCGTCGATGCCCGGGACCGCGGCGATCCGATCGGCGTTGGCGATCGCCGTCGGGGTTTCGAGCATGACGACGACGAGGGTCGCGCCGTTGATCGCCGCGCAGGTCTCGGCGAGGCCCGCCTTGGCGTAGCCGAGATGCGGCAGCCCACCGGCCACCGAGCGGTGGCCAAGCGGCGGATAGCGCAGCGCCTGGGCAATCCGCTGCGCCTCCTCGGGCGTGTCGACATGGGGCACGACGATGCCGAGCCCGCCGCCGTCGAGAAACCGCGTCGCCAGCCACAGCTGCCCGGCCGGCACCCGCGCCACCGGGGCGATCCCGGCGCCGAGCGCGGCGACGGCGATCTGCACCGCGATGTCGAGGTCCATCGAATTGTGCTCGAGGTCGAGAAACAGCCAGTCGTAGCCGCAGGCCCGCATCGCCGGCGCGATATCGACCGTGCGCGCCTGACGCAGAATGATGCCGAGCGCCAGCTCGCCGCTATCGAGCCGCTCGCGCGCGGCATTCGTCACCACCGCCGCCATGTCTTGCTCCTCAGTCCGCTTACCGCGCGCGATCCTACGCGGCGCTGCCCCGCCCGTCACGCGGCGCGGGTCAGCTTCTCTCCCGCTGTCGCGGATCGTCGTCGGCGGCGCCGTATTTGTCGTGGTGGCGCACCCAGGACTGGGCGTAGGGGAGGCCCGCCTCGTCGCGCCCCTTCGGCACCAAATCGAGGTAGTGGTAGGCGGCGTTCAGCATGTCGAGGCCGCGCGCGTAGCACGAATAGGTGCGGAAAATCTTTCCTGACGGGTCTTTGTAAAAGACGCTGACCCCGGGCAGCTCGGTCATCGATGTCTTGCGCCGGGCGAAGTTGTAGTCGACCTCGCCGGCCGCCAGCTCCTCGGGCGTGAACGACACGCGGCAGTCGAAATTAAAGTCGCTGCCCGCCGACGACACCCACGGAAAGCTCCAGCCCATCCGCGTCTTGAACGGCGCGATCGTCACCCACGGGGCGCGCGACACCGCGACCAGCGTCACGTCGCGCTCGTTGAGGTGGCGGTAAAACCCATCGAAATTGTCGGCCCAGAACGAGCAACTTTTGCAGCCTTCGCTCCATCCGGGATCGAACATGAAATGCTGGACGATCAGCTGGCTGCGCCCGGCAAACAGCCCGGCAAAGCTGATTTTGCCCTCCGGACCTTCGAAGAGATAGGACTTGTCGACGCGCTCCCACGGCAGGTCACGCCGCAGCTGGCTCAGCTGGTCGCGCAGCCGGGTGAACTCCTTTTCCTTGACGAGCAGCTGGCGGCGCGCGGCCAGCCACTCCTCGCTCGAAACGACGCGATGCTTTGCCATGACGAGACCTCCGTCCTCACTGGACCATCGATCGCCGACGGGCCAGTATGAGCGTCCGCGCGAGAAACGGGACCAAAATGTGAGCGCGTGCGTGACGCAGGAGGCGTCGATGGCGCGACTGAACGCCGGAAACTTTTTGTCGCGAGCGGTGCTCGCCGGGACTGCGGCGCTGGTCCTCTTCGGCGCGACGGCGATGGCGCAGAACCCGCCGCCGCCCGCGCCGGCCGTCGAACAGCCCGCCGCGTCGCTGATGCCGGCGCAGCTCGATCGCCTGACCGCGCCGATCGCGCTCTACCCCGACCCGCTGGTGGCACAGATCCTGGTGGCGGCGACTTATCCGCTGGAAATCGTCGAGGCCGACCGCTGGCTGCAGCAGCCGGAAAACGCCGCCCTCAAGGGCGAGGCTCTGGCGGCGGCGTTGGCGCCGCTGCGCTGGGACGACAGCGTCAAGGCTCTGGCGGCATTCCCGCAAATCCTCGCGATGATGGACAAGTACCTGAGCTGGACGGTGGAGCTTGGCGATGCGTTTCTGGCCGAGCAGGCGGCGGTCATGGACTCGGTGCAGCGGCTGCGCCGCAGGGCCGAGGCCGCCGGCGGCTTGACATCGACGCCTGAGCAGGTGGTGTCGCAGGAGGACGGCCCGATCGTGATCCGGCCGGCCACACCGGAAACCGTCTATGTGCCGGTCTACGACCCCAACGTCGCCTTCGGCGAATGGCCGTATCCCGACAACCCGCCCTACTATTTTCCCGATGTTTATCCGGCCGTGGCGACCGGTGGTATCGGGTGGGTTACCGTGGTCGTCGTCGAGCAGCTGCGGCCGCGCCACCGCTGCGACTGGCGCCGCCACCGGATCGCGATCGACGCGAACAGGCCCGGCGCCGGCGACGCACATCGTCCGTCGATCGCCGCGAGCTCTTGGCAGCATGAGCCGGCGCATCGCCGCGGCGTCGCCTATCGCGACCCCGTTGTCCGCGCCCGCTTCGAGGCCGCCGCGACGGCCGAGCGCAGCCGCGCCTTCCGCAGCCTTCCGCCGGCCGCAGCGGCGCCGCTCGTCCGGCCGGCAGTCGGCCCCGTGCACCCGCCTTCGGTCGCCGCCAGACACCCACCGGCGCCGGAAACCGTACATGTTCCGGCTGCCGCAGCCCAAC
>DASYUS010000137.1:0-3069 GCA_036000945.1 Allostellaceae bacterium | reverse complement strand
TCCGGCCTGCCACTGCGTGATATCGCCGGCGATGTAAACCCGCTTGACCTTGGGGTAGACGGCATGTCCGCTGCGGGTCCGCTGTTCGAGATCGTAGGTGACGTACTGCTCGCGGGCGCCGCCCTTGTATTTTGCCTCGGTCGGGCGGTAGCCAGTGCTGCCGCCAGCCATCATGCCCTCCCCCAGGTCTCGTCGTAATCGGCTTCGGCGCCGATCGTGGCGGCCTGGCGGTTGATCTTGCGCGCGGTCTTGCGGAATTCGTCCGCGCCAACCCGCCGCAGCGCTGCGGCATCGCGCCCGAACTTTTCCTCCCATGAGGGCGCATACGTCAGCGTGATCAGGTAGCCGGCGCGCTTGTACAATTCGGTCAGCGCCGGGCGCGAATGCGCGTGGCCGACATCGCGGCGGATATCGGTGAACACCCGCCTCATGTCGGTCTTATTGTGCACCTCGCCGTAAATGTGGCCGTCTGCTGCCATTGAGCACCTCCCTTGGCAGTCGCTCCTGAAATTCCAACGGCCAGGGAAGCCGGTAGGTTGCGTGTTGCCGACCGGTAGGTCAGGCGCGGCCGAAGACTTTGCGCAACTCGGCCTTGGCGCGTTGGAGCACGTCCTTTTGCCGTTCGGGCAGGTCCTTGCCGGCGCGATTGATGTAGAAGGTCAGCATCGACATGGCCGATTGATACGGCGTGCCCTTGCGCCGTGTGCTCGCCTCGGCCGAGCGCTTCAGCGAGAGCGCGACCTGACGGGGATCGGCATGGGTGAACACGCCGGGCTCGAGGTCGAGAGCGTCGCTGTGCTGCGTGACCTCTTGCGACCAGCGCTTGCCGCCCGCCGCACCGCTTCTGGCCATCGCGGTCGCTCCGTTGCGTCCGATCTGATCCCGCAACAGGCTGTGCGGCCTACGAGTTCCACACCCTCCCGATTACCACGCCGCGACGTCGAGGAACGTACTCTGGTAGGTCGCGCCGTCGCCGATATCGGTGTAGCGGTCGGAGCACAGCAGGTTGATCGTGCCTCCGAGCGTCTCGCTGTCGGGGCGCTGGCCCGGCACCAGGACGACGCCGGGCAAGACCTCGTCGCTGACTTTGAGGACGAGACCGACGGTGCCATTCTCGTTGAAGAGCCGCACTTCGGCGCCGTCGGCAAGGCCGCGCCGGGCGGCCTCGTCGGGGTGCAGGACGCAGCAGGGCGGTCCCTCGCGGCGTCGCAGAAATTCTACCCCGGTATAGGCGGTGTGCGCCTGGAAATAGCCGGGCGCGGTCAAGAGGCGCAGCGGCCAGCGCGCGGCGTCGCGCTCCTCTTCCGGATCGGGTTGCCAATCCGGCATCGGCGCCAGCCCGCGCGCCGCCATCTGCTCGGAATAGAATTCGAGCCGGCCCGACGGGGTGCGGAATTGCTGGGCATCGGCCGATGCCAGGCGCAGCGGTCCGCCTTGGCGCAACGCCATTGGATCGAGCCCGGCCATCGCCCCGGTCGCGCCGCGAAATAGCGCATCCATCGCCGTCGCCGGGCTGGCGCGAAAGATCGGCTGGTCGAGCTTCATTCGCACCGCCAACTCTTGCGCCAAGCGGAAGTTCGACCGGGCCTCGGCTTGCGGCGGCACGGCACCTCTTGCGTACTGCAGATAGTAGGCGCCGTAGGCTCGGTAGAGGTCCTCGGTTTCGAGATAGGTCGTCGCCGGCAGCACGATATCGGCATAGCGCGCGGTCAGGGTCAGGAACGGGTCGTGCACGACGGTGAACAAATCGTCGCGCGCCAGCCCCGCGCGCACCCTGCCGGCGTCGGGACAGGTGACGGCCGGGTTGTTCGCCGCGACGAACAGCGCGCGAATGGGCGGGTCCGCGAAGCCGAGAAGCGCATCGCCGAGCCGCAAATGGTTGGCCGTGCGCGTCGCGTCCGCCGCCGCGCCGGTCGGATTGCGCACTGCATCGAAATTCAGCTCGTAGAGTCCGGTGGTCAGCAACAGGGCGCCGCCGCCGCGCCGGCCGTAGGCGCCGGTGACGCCCGGCAGCAATGCGACAGCGCGCAACGCCTCGCCGCCGCGCGCGAGGCGCGTCATGCCCTCGCCGAGCCGGATGAACGAGCGCCTGGCGGCGCCATACATCGCCGCGAAATCTTCGATGTCGGCGACGCTCAGACCGGTCGCTTCTGCGACATGGTCGGGCGTGAAGCGCGGCAACACCTCGGCTTCGAGCCGGTCGAAGCCGGCGGTGTGCGCGGCCACGTAGTCGCGGTCGACCAGCCCGTCGCGCACCAGGATGTGCATGGCCCCGAGGGCCAGCGCCGCATCGCTGCCGATGCGCAGTTGCAGGTGTCGGTCGGCCTGGAGCGCAGTGCGGCTGCGGCGCGGATCGATGACGACGATCTTGACGCCGCGCTGGCGGCGCGCCGCCTCGGCCCTGGCCCAGAAATGCACGTTGGTGGCGACGAGGTCGGCGCCCCAGGAGATGACGAGGTCGCTGTCGTCAACCGATTCCGGGTCGGCGCCCGCCACCGGCCCCAGCGTCATGTTCCACGCTTCCTCGCAACAGGTGTCGCAGACCGTGCCGGCGATCAGCCGGGTGGCGCCGAGCGTGCGAAACAGCCCCAGCAGCAGACCGCGGTTCAAGAGCCCCTGATGCGCGCTATAGGCGTAGCCGAGCAATGCCTCGGCCCCCGACTCGGCGATGATCGTCTGCCAGCGTTCGGTTGTCTCGTCGAGCGCTTCGTCCCAGCCGATCGGCGCAAACTTTCCCTCGCCCTTGGCGCCAATGCGGCGCAGCGGCGTCTTGATGCGCTCGGGCGAATGCACCAGCTCGGCGTCGCGGTTGACCTTGGCGCAGGCGAAGCCGGCGGTGAACGGCTGCTCGGGGTCGCCGCGGACGCGCCGCACCCGGCCGTCCTCGACTTCGGCCAAGAGCGAGCACATGTCCGGGCAATCATGCGCGCAGACGACGCGAACCGTTTCCACCGGCAACTCCAACGCACGACAGTTGGGAGCCCGGTTGTGTCATTGCGAGCGCAGCGAAGCAATCTCGATCCGCCAGCGCCGCCGGTCGGGATTGCTTCGTCGCTGCGCTCCTCGCAA
>DASYUS010000136.1:0-5802 GCA_036000945.1 Allostellaceae bacterium | reverse complement strand
GTCATAGACCGGCAGCAATTGCTTGCTGACGACGAGCGTCGCCGGGTAGAGCCGCGTGCCTGAGCCGCCGGCGAGGATGATGCCCTTCATTGCGACGCCTCGCCGAAGAACTTCCTCTGCCTCGGGGCCATTAATTGTATCCTGATGCCGCGGTCCAAATGGCGCCTCCCCCGCATGGCGGGGGAGGCACTGTGCGGATGAGGGTATCCCGGTGATCGGCCGGGCTCAAGGCGGGCGCTGCGTCCCCCCGCCTGCGGGGGAGCAACCGGCGGCGAACAACGCTTCCACTCGCCTGGATATCGCACTAGCTCTTGCGGCGGACGGCGCGCAACGCCGCCCAGATCGCCCCGGCGAGGCCGACGAGGGTGAGGCCGCCCAACACCAGAACGACGGTATTGCCCGAGCCGATCAGGCGGTCGCCGGCGTCACCGACGACGTCGCCGACAAACAACAGCAGCGGCGCCCAGACCAGCGCCGAGGTGATGTTGGCAACCCAGAACCGTCCGCGCGGCATCTGCATGATCCCGGCGGCGAGCGGGACGACCGCCCGGATCGGGCCGAAGAAGCGGCCGATGAAGACGCTGGCGCCGCCATGCCGCGCGAAAAACCGTATCCCGCTCGACAACATTTCGGGATGACGACTGAACGGCCACACTCGGAGGATGCCGTGGCCGAAGCGGCGTCCGAGCCAATACGACACCGCGTCGCCGAGCACCGCGCCGGCAACCGCCCCGATGATGACCGGCAGGAACGACAAGCCGCCGCTTTTGACCAGCGCGCCGGCGGCGATCAGCAGCGCGGTCCCGGGAAACAGCAGGTTCAACAACACCAGCGATTCGCCGAACGCGGTGACGAACATGACCGCGATCGCCCAGCTTTGATGCGTCTTGATGAAGTCGAGCAGCGGCGGGGCGAGATCTTGCATACGCGGCGCCGTCGCGCCCCGGTCGCCTACCGGCGCTGAAAGCGGGCGCGGGCGCCGCGCTCGATGCCGGCGGCGATCAGCCGGTCGATGGCGAGGCGGTGGCGCATCATCTCGAGGACGCGCAATTCCTCCTGGCTCGCCTTGTCATCGGCGGCGGCGACATCGCAGGCGATCGCATAGGCAGTCTCGCGCAGATTGGCCGGGAGCGCCTTTTTGATCGCGGCGAAGGCCTCGTCGAGCCCGTCCTCGCGGTCCAGCAGCCGGGTGCAGGACTGCAGCACGGCCGGCAATTGTTGCCGGTCAAAGCCGCGGAACACCGGCAGGTTCTCGACGATGCCGCCGATGATCGACAGCTCGGCGTCGGTCATGTCGCGATCGGCCGCGGAGACGATCACCATCGTGTAGATCAGTGCGCCGTGCGGGTCGAGCATCGCCGTTCCTTTCGTGCGCCGGCCGGTTCCGGCATGCTGCACCGCACAGACCAGACCCCGCCCACCCTGTCAAGGCGGGTCTTGTCTGGCCTCGCGCGCGAGGAATTCGGCGACCTCCTGGACAGCGGCGGCCAATGGCAGCCGCAGCACCGGCACGCCTTCGGGGAAGGCTGCCAACAGCCGAGACGGCAAGGCGCGGTCTAGGATCGCGAAGACGCCGCGATCGTCGGCGCGGCGGATCAGGCGCCCATAGGCCTGGCGCAGGCGCAGCCGGGTGATGCGGTCGTCGTATTGCGCGCCGCCGAACACCGGTTTGCGCGCGCGGTGCAGGATGTCGGGGCGCGGCCACGGCACCCGGTCGAAGACGATAAGGCGCAGCGAGCGCCCGGGCACGTCGACCCCGTCGCGCACCGCATCGGTGCCGAGGAGGCAGGAATCCTCTTCGGCGCGAAAGATGTCGACGAGGGTCGCGGTCGACATCGCGTCGACATGCTGGGCGAGTAAGAGGAGGCCCTGCGCTTCGAGCGCCGGGGCGATCCGCTCGTGCACCGCGCGCAGCCGGGCGATCGCGGTGAAGAGGCCGAGGGCGCCGCCCTTCGCGGCGCCCATCAGCGCCGCGAAACTGGCGGCGACCTGGCCGACATCGTCGCGCGGCACGTCGGTGACGATGATGACGCGGGTTTGCGCCGCATAGTCGAAGGGCGAGGCGATCCGCGCGCCGCGCGGGCTCTCGTCGAGATGGCGCAGCCCGGTGGCGGCCTCGGCGGCGCTCCACGCAACCAGCGGGTCGATCTCGCCGTCGGTCAGGGTGGCCGAGGTTACCACGACGCCATGCGCCGGCTTCGCCACCGCTTCGGCAAAGGGGATGCCGGGGTCGACCCAGCTGCGGTTGAGCGCGACATCGGTCTCAGTGCCGTCACTGCGGTCGAGCGCCAGCCACTCGACGGTTTCCGGGCGCGGCGGCAGGGCGAGGTCGCGCAACAGCGCACTCCACCCGCCGAGCACCATGTCGGCGCGCCGATCGAGCCCGCGGATCGTCGCGTCGAGCCGCATTCTGAGCGCGGGCTCAGGCGGGTTCTCCGGATCTTCGAGCTGCTTGTGCAGCGCCGCCGAGAGGCTGCGCAACGCGGCGGCGAGGCGGTCGAGTCCGGCGGCAAGCCGCGCCGCGGCCAGAGTGAGGCCATCGATTGGCGGACGCGCCTCGGCCTCGATGCCGTAGCCCTGGTCGGCCTGCGCGGCGCGCGCCAGCACCTGCCGGCGCAGCAGCACGAGAAAGGCCTCGAAGGCGGCCAGGCCGCTGCCCTCGGCGACGCGCTGGTGCCAGCCGTCGGCCGGCAGCACGCGGGCGGCAACCAGCGCCTCGATCAGCGCCCGGCCGGCCTCTTCGTCGGCCTCGACAAGGTCGCCGATGCGGCGCTGCAAGCCGCGGGCGCGCGACCTTCCGGCCTCGGCGCCGAGCAGCCAGCGCCGCAGCTCGCGCCCCTCCTGGCCGGAGAGACGCAGCGAAAAGGCGGCGTCGGCGGCTTCGAGCAGGTGGTGGCCCTCGTCGAAGACATAGCGGGTCGGCACGGTCGCGTCGTCGAGCCCGCCCAGCGCCGCCTGCGCCATTACCAGTGCATGGTTGGCGACGACGAGGCGGGCATGGCGCGCCGCGCGAACGTTCTTCTCGACAAAGCAGCGGCGGAAATGCGGGCAGGCCGAATGGATGCACTCGCCGCGCCGGTCGGCCAGCGCATTGACCCGGCCGCGCCCGATCAGCTCGGCGAGCCAGCCGGGAAAATCGCCGGCAACGAGGTCGCCCGCCGCGGTCGCGCCGACCCAGCGGGCGATCAGCGCGAGTGGTGCCACCGATGATGCGCCCCGCGCGCTGGCCGCGCGCGCCGCATCCTCGTAGTTCAGCAGGCAGAGAAAATTCTCGCGGCCCTTGCGGACGACGACGCGGCGGCGCTTCTGCACCGGGTCGGGATAGAGCCGGTCCAGCTCGCCGGCGATCTGGCTCTGCAGGTTGCGGGTGAAGGTCGAGATCCACACCGCGCCCTGGTTTTTCTCGGCCCACAGACTTGCCGGCGCGATGTAGCCGAGCGTCTTGCCGACCCCGGTGCCGGCCTCGGCGAGGACCGCCTGCGGCAGGTCGGGGCGCTCGCGCGGCGCGAAGGCGGCGGCGACCGCGGCGGCGTAATCGGCCTGCTGCGGCCGCGCCTCGGCGCCGTTCCCGAGCAGCGCGGCCAGCCGCCCGCGCGCCTCATCGGCCGAGACCGGGGCATTGCCCGGGGCCGGCGGGGGCGGCCGCTCCTGCCACTCGGCGAGGCTCTGCCAGGCGCGCAATCCGGCGGCGCGGCGCAGCGCGCCGGGGTCGCCCGGCGGCAGCGCCGCCAGCACCGCCGGACCCCAGCTCCAGCCGGCGCGATGGGCCGCCTCGGCGATCGCGCGGATATTTGGCTCGCTCTCGGCCTGGAGCTGCTGCAAGAGGGCGCGGGCGGCGGTGGCCAGGGCGACGCAGGCCTCGGCCATCGTCCGCGGCGGGGCGAGGCCGAGCGCGGCGGCGATGCCGCGCGGCGTCGGCACGCAGAATCGCGCCGGCCGGACAAAGGCGAACAATTCGAGGAGGTCGAGGGCGGCGAACCCGGCCGTGTCGAGGCGCCGCGCAACGGCGCGAGCGTGGCACACCATCGGCGTCTCGCGCTCCAGCCGGGCGCGCGCTTCCGATGGCGCCAGCGCCTCGATCTCGCCGTCGGGCGACAGCCACAGGATCTCGCGAAAGCCCGCGACCAGCGCCGGCGCGCGCGGCACCAGAACGCGTTCGGGCGATGGCGGAGGCAGGCTCACGCCGACCGACACGGTCCGCCCGCGTCATGCCCGCGAAAGCGGGCATCCGGGGAAAGCCCCTCGATCGCGCGCCCCCGGATTCCCGCTTGCGCGGGAATGACGCCTTTAAGCAGGCGGCTTCGCCTCTCGGTCCGGCTGCGGTACCCTCCTGCCATGACCGGAATGATCTATCACATGTGCCCGGCGGAGGCATGGGCAGAGGCGGCCGCCGCCGGCCGCTACGACGGCACCGCAGACGATCGCCGCGACGGCTTTATCCACTTCTCGACAAAGGACCAGATCGCCGAAAGCGCGCGGCGTCATCGCGCCGGGCAGTCGGGCCTTCTGCTCGTTGCGGTCGAGGCGGCGCGGCTGGGGGCGCGGCTGCGCTGGGAGCCGGCACGCGACGGCGCGCTGTTCCCGCACCTCTACGGGCCGCTCTTCCCGGCCGAGGCGACGCGAATCGATCCGCTGCCGATCGGCCCCGACGGCGAACATTTGTTTCCACCGCTCGTCTAGATCATGCCGGATTGGGCCAAGGTCAGGCGAAACATCGGCGTCGCCGCCCTGACCTTCGTGCTGGCGCTTGGCGCTGGTTATGTCGGCATCTGCGCCTTGTTCTGGAAGTACGAGCGGGCTTTCGTGTTCGCCCAGGTGCCTCGCCCTCGCATTGCACCGCAAGAAGCTGGTCTCGCGGGCTTTGCCGAGGTCACCGTCACCACCGAAGACGGCGTGCCGCTCTACGGCTGGTGGAAACCGCCCGAGCCCGGCCACGGCGCAATCGTCTTCCTGACCGGAAGCGGCGTGTCGCTGTCGGATTATCCGCCGCTGCTGGGCGATCTCGCATCGCACGGGTTTGGCGTGCTCGGCATCGACTACCGCGGCAACGGCGCCTCGCCCGGCACGCCGAGCGAAGCCGCCTGGCGAGCCGATGCGCGCGCCGCGTTCGACTTCGCCGATGGCGCGGCGCCGGGGGCCAAGATTGCCGCATTCGGCGAGAGCATGGGGACCGGCCTTGCGGTCGGGCTCGCCCGGGAGCGGCCGGTCGTCGGGGTGCTGCTCAATTCGCCGTACGCGTCGCTTCTCCGGCAGTTCGAACGCGACGGCATGCCGCTGATGCGCGCCCTGCCGTTGCCGTTTCGGCTGCTGATGACCGACACGCTCGATAGCGAAGCGTTGATCGGCGGCGTTCGCGTGCCGGTCATGATCCTGCACGGCACGGCCGACCAAACCATCCGGATCGGCGAGGCGAGGCGGGTCTACGCCGCAGCACGTGAGCCCAAGACGATGATCGAGGTCGAGGGCGCCGGGCACGTGCAGACCTGGTTCGGCCCGGCCCGGGACCGGGCGCTTTCCGCGCTTGCCGCCTGGACCGGGCCGTAGCCGGGTGATGGCCCGGCGTTCGGTGAGCGCAAAACGCGTTGCGATCATCGCCGGTGCGCTTGCGCTGCTCGCCGTCGTCGCCTACGCCGGCGTGTGCGCCTATTTCGTTGTGCACGAGCAGCTGGCGGTGTTCTACCCGATGGCGCGCGCCAGCACGTCGCCCGAAGCGGCGGGGCTGAAAGGTGTCGCCGAGGTCACAATCGCGACCGAGGACGGCGAGCGCCTCTATGGCTGGTGGACGGCGCCGGCGGCCGGGCA
>DASYUS010000135.1:0-7494 GCA_036000945.1 Allostellaceae bacterium | reverse complement strand
CGCTCGCCTCGATCCTCTCCTTTGCAATGATGCTGCGCTATTCGTTCGACTTGGCCGAAGCGGCCGATCTCGTCGAGAACGCGGTGCGCCGGACGCTCGCCGCCGGGGCGCGCACCGCCGATATCCGGCAGCCCGGCGCCGCGCCGGTCTCGACCCGCGAGATGGGCGACGCGATCCTGCGCGAGCTGGAAAAGGCCGGGTAGCGAGCCTCAGGCCGCCTTTGCGTCGCGGCCGCGATCGAGCGCCGCGATGATCATCTCGGTGTCCATGACGTCGCCGAAGGTGTTGTAGAATGCAGTCAGCGAGGCATCGTGCATGGCCCGGCTGTTCGCCGCATTGCCATCGCTGACCATGACCGTGCGGAAATTCAGCATGCTGGCGTCGCGCGCCGAGCTCTCGCAGCAGACGTTGGTGACGGTGCCGGTGATCAACAACGTGTCGAAGCCGCGGGCGCGAAGCCGCTCGGCGAGGTCGGACGTGCCGGGCAGGAAGCCGCTGTAGCGGTATTTGTCGACGATCTCATCCTCCGCGTGCACGTCCAGCTCAGGCCACAGCTGCCAGCCGAGCGATCCCTTGGTGAGCGCCGCGATACGCTTCTGCCGCATCGCCGGGCTGGCGATTTCGAACGCCACCGACCAGTCGTCGAGGCAATGGTCCTCGTGCGTCATGCGCACCCAGAACACCCCGCCGCCCGTTCGCCGCACCGCGTCCGCCAGTCGATTGACCGCCGGCACGATGTCACGCGCCGCCGGGCAGACGGCATGCCCGACCGCGTCGTTCATAAAGGCGTGCTGCAGATCAATGACGACCAGGGCGGTGCGCGCCGGATCGAGCGCGGCAAAGCAGTGCTCGCCGCCGCGGCGCTCGATGACCTGTCGCACGATGTCGTCGGGGATATTGGCGCCGTTAACTTTCATGATGATCCCTCCCATGCGGGCTATTGGGACCATCATACAGCCGGACGCTGATCCCCCGTGAGGGAACAGATCGCGGCTACGGCTCGTGCAGGTGCCGGCGCTCGGGCGCGATCAGCTGCAACGGCCGGCGGCCATGGGCGCGATAGATGGCAAAATCACCATCGAGCGTGCAGATCGGCAATGCGGTGAGTTCGGCCAACCGCACCAGACAGGCATCCGCAAGCGACATCGGCACATTGACATAACGCTGCATCAGGGCGCGAACCGCTGCCAACTCGCCACCGAGCTGCAAACCGACCTGAAACTCGCTTTCTAGCGCAAAGTCGAGGACCAACGCCCCCGGCTGCCGGTTGCGTTCGATCAAAAAGCATGCCTCGCTCAGCACTGGTTCGCAGGTGATCACCGGCGGATCGAGCTCGCTGAATGCCTCGACAGTCCAGTCGTGATGCGCATCACGCTCGTTCAAATACGCCACGAGCGGCCCGGTGTCCAAAAGGACACCGGATCTCATTTGCCAAAGCCGTCGAAATACTTCTTATTTGTCGATAGATCCGGCGGACCATCTTTTATGATTCCGCAGAACTTTTGCATTTTCTCGTGCAGCGAGCCACGGCGGGGGGTCGCCTGCGCCTTTTCCTCAACGACAGAGTTTTTCTTGCGCTCGTCGAGCACTAGACGCAGCCCATCCGCGACCAGATCTTTCAGCTTGCGGCCTTGCAATGCCGCCTCGGCCTTAGCGCGCCGAAACAGTTCGTCCGGAATGTCGACCGTGGTTCTCATGTCGCGCATCTAAACATATTGCTGTAAAGATGCAAGCAAGTATGCTGCCGCGGCGCCTATGGGCTAAAGGCTTGCCCAAAGCTCTGCCATCCGGCAAGTTCGCTCCGAGGGATTCGAGCCCATGCACGCGATCGGGGAGGAGATCATGGCCGGTTACAACGTATTGACCCTGGGGGCCTCCTACGGCTCGCTGCTGGCGACCAAGCTGTTGTTCGGCGGTCACAAGATAACGATGGTGTGCCTGCCCAACGAGGTCGAGGCGTTCAACAGCGAAGGCGCCATCATCCGTCTGCCGATCCGCGGCCGGAAAGAGCCGATCGAGCTCAATTCGCGCAAATTACCGGGGAGCCTCAGGGCGGCCGGACCCGGCGACGTCAGGCCGGCCGATTTCGATCTCGTCGCGCTGGCGATGCAGGAGCCGCAATACGGCTCGCCCGGGGTGCGCGAACTGCTCGACGCGGTGGCGACGAGCCGAGTGCCCTGCATGTCGATCATGAACATGCCGCCCCTGCCCTATCTGAAGCGCATCCCCGGCCTCGACACCGACCCGTTGAGGCCCGCTTTTACCGACCCCAGCGTGTGGGACAATTTCGATCCGGGCAGCCTGACGCTGTGCAGCCCCGATCCGCAGGCGATCCGCCCGCCCGGCGAGAAGATCAACGTGCTGCAGGTCACCCTGCCGACCAACTTCAAGGTGGCCCGCTTCGATGCCGTGAAATCCACGTCGATGCTGCGCAGGATGGCCGACGACATCGAGGCGGCGCGCTACAACCCGGGCGACGGCGAGGTCCAGCTGCCGGTCAAGCTGCGGGTGCACGACTCGATCTTCGTGCCGCTCGCCAAATGGGCAATGCTGCTGACCGGCAACTACCGCTGCGTCACCAAGGATGGTGCGGTCGACATCAAGGATGCCGTGCACAGCGACATCGCGACCTCGCGGGCGGTCTACAACTGGGTGTGCGGGGTTTGCGAGAGGCTCGGTGCCGCGGCCAGCGACCTGGTGCCGTTCGAGAAATACGCCGAGGCGGCGAACGACCTGGTGCGTCCGTCCTCGGCCGCCCGGGCGCTCAACAACGGCGTCAGAAACATCGAGCGGACGGACCGGCTGGTCCAGCTGATCGCAGCGCAAATGGGCCTGCGCAACGACGTCGTCGACCGGACCGTCGCGCAGGTCGATGAGCGGCTGGCCGCCAACCGCAAAGCCGCGGCCTGACCGGGCAACGCCTCGTCGCTTCCGGCTGCGGAGGACGCAATGCGCATGATGGACCATTCGGGCGCCGCCTTCGCCGTCATGGCGCTCTATTTTCTCTTCCTGCTGGCGGTCTATATCGCCATCGCCGTCGCCAACGGCTATTTGGCGGCACGCCTCGAGAAGAGCGTGCCGCTGTGGGTCGTGTTGTCGCTGATCCCGATCGTTAATTTCGGGTTCTACATCTATGTGTTTTACGTCATCCTGTTCTTTGTAATCGATCGGCTGAAGCTGATAGCGCCAGCCGGCCCGGGACGCCAAGTCTAGCCAGGTCCCGACCTCGGAAAGCGGCCTCCCAGCGGCGATGGTCAGCCGGTTGCGGCGGGCAGCGCCGCGCCGGCCGACCATCTCAGCCGATCAGCAGGACGAGCTGTCGCCGCCACCGCCGTAATCACCACCCCCGCCATCACCACCCCCGCTATCACCACCGCCGTAATCCCCGCCGCCGCCATAGTCGCCACCGCCGCCGTAGTCGCCGCCACCGCCGTAATCCCCACCTCTCTCGCCGTAGTAATTATTGATCACGGTCTCTCCGAGGCCGGCATTGGCGCCCAAGCCGCCGCCAAGGCCGCTGGCGTAGCTATGGCCAAACAGCGAGGAGATGCCCTGAAATAGCAGTGCGCCGCCGGCGATCCCCGCCGCGGTCGCCGCCGCCGAGCGCAGAAAGCTGCCGCCGCCGCCCATCCCGCCCATCATGCCACCGGCCGGCGCATAGCCTTGCTGCGGCGCATAGCCTTGTTGCGGCGCATAACCCGGCTGCGCGTAGCCCTGCTGGGGTGGAGGCGCCGCTGCGACCTGCGGCGCACGGCTCCACGGACCGGCGCTCGGCACGCCGCTCGCCGGCGGGCTCGCCGGCTCGCCGCTGCCGAACAGGCTGCCGAGAAAGCTGGTCGGTCTTTTCGCCGCCGCCGCCTGAGCGTCGGTCAATTGCTTTTCAAGTTCGGCGATCCGGTTCTCTGCCTGATGCAGGCTGAGATCCTGGATCAGCACGGTCTGGACCAGGTAATAGGGCGCGTCCGGCTGGTCCGCCAAGCCTTGCCGGATCAGCGTGTCGGCCTCCGGGTCTTTCGGCTGCCCCTGCCCGGCGGTGCTCTTGAGGCGCGCGAGCAGGGTCGTGATCAGATCGCGTTCCTGAGGAACCATCGAATACCTTCCAGCGAAAAGTCGGCAGCTTCCAATGAGGCTGCCGGCGCGCGGTCAGCGCGACGCCATAAATGTGGGGAGCGCATACCGCCGGTCAATGAGACGGGCGAAGGCCGCTATCGGCGTGCGGTCACCCCGATGGCGAGCTGCCGATCGAGAGAAATTTGCGGCGGCGCTCGTCGCGCAGGCTGGCGCCGTCCCGGGTGAGCAGCGGGCGCAGCGCCTCGTCAAGCATCGCGCCGAGCGCGGCGATCGCCTCGGCGGGCCGGCGATGGGCACCGCCCAGCGGCTCCGGCACGATGTGGTCGATGACACCGAGGCGCTGCAGATCCTGCGCCGTCAGCCGCAGGGCTTCGGCCGCTTCCTGTGCATGCGCCGCATCGCGCCACAGGATCGAGGCGCAGCCTTCGGGCGAGATCACGGTATAGACTGCATGCTCCAGCATCAGCACGGCGTTGCCAGTGGCGAGCGCGATCGCGCCGCCCGAGCCGCCCTCGCCGATGATTGCGGCGATCACCGGCACCCGAATGTCGAGGCCGGTCTCAATCGCTCGGGCAATCGCCTCGCTCTGCCCGCGCGCTTCGGCATCAACCCCGGGATAGGCTCCGGCCGTGTCGACAAAGCTCAGCACCGGCAGTCCGAAACGCTCGGCAAGGCGCATCAGCCGCCGCGCCTTGCGATAGCCTTCGGGGCGCGCCATGCCGAAATTATGCCTGACGCGAGCCTCGGTATCGGCGCCCTTCTCGGTCCCGAGAACGATCACGCTGCGACCGTGAAACCGGCCGATGCCGCCGATGATCGCCGGGTCCTCGGCAAAGGCTCGGTCGCCGGCAAGCGGGATGAAATCGCTGACCAGTCCGGCGATGTAGTCGAGGCAATGCGGCCGGTCGGGATGGCGCGCCACTAACAGCTTCTGCCAAGGGGTCAGGCGCGCGTAGCTCTGGCGCAACAGGCGGTTGGCCTGGGTTTCGAGCCGGCCGACCTCCTCGGCGATGTTGAGCCCGCTGTCGACGGAGAGGTGGCGCAACTCTTCGATCTTGCCTTCGAGCTCGGCGATCGGCCGTTCGAAATCGAGGAAATGGCGCATTTGTCCGACCGCCATCGCGGCTATTTCCGGCGTGCGAGCGGATGGGCGCTCTCCACCAGCCGGCGCAGCCGCTCGCTCTGCACATGGGTATAGATCTGGGTCGTGGCGATATCGGCATGCCCCAGCATCTGCTGCACACTGCGCAGATCGGCGCCGTGATCGAGCAAGTGGCTGGCGAAGGCGTGACGCAGCACATGCGGCGACAGCGCCGCCGGGTCGATCCCGGCGGCCAGCGCCAGTTCCTTCAGCAGCTGGCCACAGCGTTGCCGAGTCAGATGACCCTGCGCACTGCGTGACGGGAACAGCCAGCGCGATGGCAGCCCGTGGGCGAGAAACCGGCCGCGGCAATCGAGCCAGGCGGCAAGTGCCTGGCGGGAGGGCGCGGAGAGCGGCACCACCCGCTCCTTGCCGCCCTTGCCGCGTACCAGGATGAAGCGCGGATCGCGCTGCGCCGCAGCGAGCGGCAGGCCGACCAGCTCGGAGACGCGCAGGCCGGTTGCATAGAGCAATTCGAGGACACAGCGCAGCCGCACGCCGTCGTCGCCGGGCCAGGCACCGGCCGCGCCGATCAGCCGCTCGACCTCGGCCTCGCCGAGGATCTTCGGCAACGGGCGTCCGAGCCGCGGAGTGTCGAGCCCCGAAGTCGGATCGTCGGGCCGCGACCCGTCGCTCACCAGAAAGCGGAAGAACTGGCGCATCGCAGAAATCCGGCGGGCCAGCGTCCGCGGCGCGAGGCGGCGCGTCGTCGCGGCGGCGAGGTAAGCATGCAATTGGGCCGGACCGGCGCCCTCGACCGGCGTTCCGCGCGCCGCCAGGAACCTCGCAAGATCGGCGAGGTCGGTGCGGTACGCGGCAAGCGTCAGCCGCGCCGCGCCGCGTTCGGCCGCCAGCATCTCAAAAAACGCCTCGACCCGACGCGACACCGCCGGCCGCGCCGCTGCGGGGCGAGGGTCATTTCGGGAAGCGCGCATCGGGCAGCACCTTTTCAACCGGCTTCGCCGGCGCCGGCAAATCCCAATAAGCAAGGAATAGGCCGCCGACGACGACCACCGAGACGAAGATGATCAATCCAATCACCGACAGGAGGGTCACCCTTCCCATGCCGCCACTCGCATTGCCGCGCCACACGCGTTGCCATGATCGAGCCGACCGGGCACCCGCCCGTGCCGATTGACGAACCAGCCGCTCGGTATGCTAGTACCCTCCCGATGCGCCGTGCGGAAGGCCGGCGCGGAACAAGGGGCACGCGGTGGACCTTCGGGCCAGGGAGAAAGAAGGAACGGCGGCGCGGATCCAGGGGTTCGTCCCCGCCCGCACGATCGTTCTCGTCGGCCTGATGGGTGCGGGCAAGACCAAGATCGGGCGCCGTCTGGCGGCGCGCCTCAATTTGCCGTTTTTCGATTCGGATAACGAGATCGAGGCCGCCGCCGGCGAGACCATCGAGGAGATTTTCCGCTATCGCGGCGAATCGGTGTTCCGCGACGGCGAGCATCGCGTCATCGCCCGGCTGCTGGACCAGCCAACCCATGTGCTGGCGACCGGCGGCGGCGCGTTCATGGACCCGGCGACGCGCACCTTGATTGCGCGGCGCGCCGTCTCGGTATGGCTGCGCGCCGATCTGGATGTGCTGGTCGGCCGCGTCGCGCGGCGCAGCAACCGGCCGCTGCTGCAGGCGCGCGACCCGCGCGCCGTGCTCGCCGAGCTGATCGAGCGCCGGCATCCGATCTATGCCGAGGCGGACGTCATCATCGACAGCGGCGAGAGCCCGGTCGAGCTTACGACGACGCGGGTGATTGCGGCTCTGGCGGGCTGCACGCGGGCCATGCGCCTGCCGGATTCGGAGACCGAACAATGACGGCGCAATTAGCAGCTCGATCAATAGTGGGGAACGCAATCGAAAGGCTACACGTCGAACTCGGCGAACGCGGGTACGACATTCTGGTCGGTCCCGGACTGATCGAGCGTGCCGGCGCTGAGATCGCGCCGTTGTTGCGGCGACGTCAGGCCGTCGTCGTCACCGACGAGGCAGTCGCCAAGCACTACCTGGCGCCGTTGCGCGACAGCCTTGCCGCAGCGGGCATCGCCAGCCACGCGGTCGTGCTGCCGCCTGGCGAAGGCACCAAGGATCTGGCGCATTTCGGCCGGCTGGTCGACGATATTCTGGCCTGCGGCATCGAGCGCGGCACGATGCTGGTGGCGCTGGGCGGCGGGGTGGTCGGCGACATCGCCGGGTTTGCCGCGGCGACGCTGCTGCGCGGCATCGATTTCGTGCAGATCCCGACGACGCTCCTCGCCCAGGTCGACAGCTCGGTCGGCGG
>DASYUS010000134.1:0-2293 GCA_036000945.1 Allostellaceae bacterium | reverse complement strand
AGCCGCGGCATCAAGGACCCACGCGGCATGTTCGGCGACCGGCTCGGCGTCAACATGCACCTCGTCACCACCGATACCGGCGCGGTGCGCAACCTGGCAGCCGCGATCGGCCGCTGCCGGCTCGACATCGAAGATGTCGTGATCAGCGCCTACGCCGCGGGCTTGGGCGTCCTCGTCGAGGACGAGCTCGAGCTCGGCGCCACGCTGATCGACATGGGGGGCGGAACGACCACCGTCGCGGTCTTCCTCGGCGGCGACTGCATCCACACCGACGTGATCCGTCTCGGTGGCAGCCATGTCACCAACGACATCGTTCAGGGTCTCAACACGCCGCTGGTTCATGCCGAGCGGATGAAGACGCTGTACGGCAGCGCCCTCGCCTCGCCGGCCGACGAGCGCGAGATCATCGATGTGCCGCTGATCGGCGAGGACGAGCACGCCCAGGCGAACCACGTCTCCAAATCCATCCTGACCAGCATCATCCAGCCGCGGCTCGAGGAAACCTTCGAGCTGGTGCGGGCACGCCTCGCCACGGCAGGGTTCGACCGCGCGGTCGGCCGCCGCGTCGTGCTGACCGGCGGGGCCTCGCAACTCCAGGGCGTGCGCGACCTGGCCGGCATGGTCCTCGACAAGCAGGTGCGGCTCGGGCGCCCGGTGCGGCTGCCCGGGCTCGCCGACCAGACGGCCGGCCCGGCTTTCGCCACGTGCGCCGGCCTCGTTGCCTTTTCCCTGCACCAGCACACCGAAGCCCTCCGGCCAACGACCGCGTCCGACGCGTCGGCCGGCGGCTGGTTCGCCCGGGTCGGACTCTGGCTCCGGGAGAATTTGTGATGCGCGACATGCTGATCAGCCGCGGGCCCCGCGATTCACCCGGGCCCTTCTCTTCTCAACTGAACCCGCGCCGGGCGGATCCCCGGCGGATGAATTGACGATTAAAAACTGGAGGCGACAATGACCATCAATCTTTCCATGCCGACCCCTGAACACGAGCTCAAGCCCCGCATCACCGTCATCGGTTGCGGCGGGGCGGGGGGCAACGCCGTCAACAACATGATCCGCGCCAAGCTCGAAGGCGTGGAGTTCGTGGTCTGCAACACCGACGCCCAAGCGCTGACCGGCTCGCTCGCCGAGCGGCGCGTACAGCTCGGCATCGGCATCACCCAGGGCCTCGGCGCCGGTTCGCGGCCGGAGATCGGCCGCGCGGCAGCTGAGGAGGCGCTGGCCGACATCCTCGAGCATGTCGAGGGCTCGCACATGGCGTTCATCGCCGCGGGCATGGGCGGGGGCACCGGGACGGGTGCGGCGCCGGTGATCGCGCGGGCCTGCCGTGAACAGGGCATCCTGACCGTCGGCGTGGTGACCAAGCCGTTCCACTTCGAGGGCACGCACCGCATGCGGCTCGCCGACGGCGGCATCGAGGAGCTGGCGGCGGTGGTGGATACGCTGATCATCATCCCGAACCAGAACCTGTTCCGCGTGGCCAACGAGCGCACGACCTTCGCCGACGCCTTCAAGATGGCGGACGATGTCCTCTACTCCGGCGTGCGCGGCGTCACCGACTTGATGGTCAACCCCGGCCTGATCAACCTCGACTTCGCGGATGTCCGCTCGGTGATGGCCGAGATGGGCAAGGCGATGATGGGGACGGGCGAGTCCGAGGGCGACGACCGGTCGCGTGAGGCGGCGCAAAAGGCGATCTCCAACCCGCTGCTCGACGACGTGTCGATGAAGGGCGCCAAGGGCGTGCTCATCAACATCACCGGTGGCCTCGATATGACCCTGTTCGAGGTCGACGAGGCGGCCAATCTGATCCGCGACCAAGTCGACCCGGAAGCGCGGATCATCTTCGGCTCGGCGCTCGACGAGACCCTCAACGGCCGTATCCGCGTGTCGGTGGTGGCAACGGGCATCGACGCGGAAGCGGCGGTCGAGCCGAAGCCGACCATCGTCTCACTGATCAACCGTACGCCCCGCCCGATGAGCGTGCCGCGCACGGCGGAAGCGACAGCGCGCAAGATCGAGCCGAGCTTCGCCGCCGCACCGGCCCCGGTCGCCGCGGCGCCGCAGCCTGTGGTCGCTCAGGCCGCACCCGCTCCGGTCGCCGCGATGCCGGCTCCGATAGTGGCCGAAGCGGCGCCCGCTCCGGTGATGGCCGAGGCGGCGCCGGCTCCAGTCATGGCGCAGCCCGCGCCGACGCCAGTCGCCCGTACCGAACCGGCGTTCGTCGCACCGCGGCCGGTCGAACCGACGCTCGAGCCGCGTATCGCCAACCCGGCTGCGACCCGCATGGCGC
>DASYUS010000133.1:0-3102 GCA_036000945.1 Allostellaceae bacterium | reverse complement strand
CCCCGGGCGCCGCCGCTGCCGGAGCCAATCACCTTGCCGGCATCCGCCTTGCCGGCGGGGCTGCCGGCCGCGTGGCCGCGCCCGCGGCCGAAGCCGCCGCACCTGCGGCCGAGCCGGTAGCGGCAGCCGCGGCCGCCGAGCCTGCTGCTGCGGCGCCGCTCGCCGAAGCCGCGGCGGCGCGGGCCGCGCCTGCGGTTGAAGCTGCCGCTCCCCGCGCTGCGGCTGAGCCGGCGATGGCGGCGGCGGCCGAGCCGGCGGCAGCTGCGGCTGCTGAACCGGCGGCGGCGCCCGCTGTGGAAGCTGCGGCGGCGCGAGCTGCGCCGGCGGCTGAAGCTGGCGCTCCCGGTGCGGCCGCTGCCGAGCCGGCGATGGCACCTGCTGCTGCGGCAGCCGAGGTGGCGCCTGCGGCCGAACCCGCGGTGGCCGCCGCGGCTGCCGAGCCGGCGATGGCGGCGGCGGCCGAACCTGCCGCGGTTGGCGGCGCTGCGGCCGCGGCCGAGGGAGTGCCGGCTGGTGCCGGCGGCGCTGGAATGGGCGGCATGACAATGGCCCAGATGCGTGCGCGGATGGCCGGCATGGGCATGGCGGGCGGCGGTGCTGCGATGGAGGCTGGGCCCGGTGCGGGCGGGGCGATGGGCATGTCGCCGGCGATGGCCCGTGGCGGTGCGGCGGCCGCGATGCCTTGACCTGAACGACGACCGCACGCCGAGTCCATCGGGAGGAGAGTGACTTGCTGCGAAAGCTGATGTTCGCCGCGATCATAGCGGTTGGCGCAGTCGGGCCGATCGCCGCGCAGGCCGGCGAGCAGGTAATCCTTGCACAACAGGGCGCGCCCGCCGCGCCGGCGTCTGGCTTTGACCGCAACAAGGCGCTGGCGATCGGCGCCGGCATCGTCATCGGCGCGACCGCCGCGTCGGCACTGTCCTTCCGCGGGGCGGTAATCGTCGGCGCCGTGGCAGGCGGCCTTATCGGAGCCTGGTGGTACGGCGATCGTTCGGATTACGCAACGCTGCAGCCGCGCCCGTAACCGGGCCGTCACGTCGGTCGGCGAATGATCGTTGTCAGTGGCGGTGCGAGCCCGTCAAACACGAACGCGGTAATCTCATTGGCGTGGCTGCCGCCGTGCCTGCGACGGGTCGTGCTGGCCGCGGTGCTGGCGGTATCCTTGTTGTCGTTGCCCGGCGCGGCGTTCGCCGGCGAGACGACGAGCCCGGCGGACAAGCATGTTGATACGATCGTCTTCGGCCTCACGGTGACGCAGCTCGCGATCGCTGCCGCTGTCGGAGCGGGCGCCGGTGCGGCCGGTGCCCTCGTCTCGGCTAACGTAATCACCGGTGCGTCATTGGGGTTCGGCACCCTGGGGGTGATTTATGTTGCCCACCTCGCTGCCGAGGCGATCGTGGTCGGCGGGGTTTATTACTGGTGGCCTTGGGAAACCAAGCCCGAGGACTCCGCCTCGCCCGCGATGGTGATCAGAGGTGCCGATACCGGCCGCGAGGCGATCCCAGCCCTTCACCTGCCACGGTAAGGCTGCGCCCCGCGATCGCCAAGGCGCTCCCTTCAAACGTAGTCGACCGAAGCGAACATTCCGGCTTCCATGTGGTAGCCGTTGTGGCAGTGGAACGCCCAACGGCCGGGGTTGTCCGCATCGAAGGCGATCGTGACGCTGGCCATTGGCGGCACCATGACCGTGTCGCGGCGTGCGCCTTGAAAACGGCGGCCGTTGATCGCGACAACCTGAAAGACCGTCCCGTGCAGGTGCATCGGGTGCGACATCATCGTTTCGTTCTTGATCGCCAGCTCGACCCGCTCACCCGCCTTGACCGGGATCGGCTTGTTCTTGCCGTAGACTTCGCCGTTCATCGTCCAGACGTATTTCTGCATGTCGCCGCCGAGTGGCACATCGGAGGTGCGGTCGGCTTTGCGCGGCGACAGCGGCTCGACCCCCACCAGCTTCTGCTCGAGATCGAGCCCGACAAGCCCCGCTTTCGCGGAGCCGCTTTCGGCAATGCGTGCAATCTTCGCCCTGTTGCTTGCGAGCACGAACCCGGTGCGCGCAGTGTCGCCTTCACGCAAGGCGAGGATCGGAAAGGCGCCGCCGCCGGCCGGCAGGTTCAGGCGAATGTCCAGGCGCTGCGCCATAGCGATCGGGAATTTGCTGCCCCGGATCGGCACGGTCAGCCCGCCGTCGACCGCGACCACCTCGCCGCTGAGGGCGCCCAAATCGATGATGAAATTGGTCGAGTCGGCCATGTTGATGATCCGCAGGCGGACCCGGCCGCCGCCTTCGACGCGGAAGACTTCCGGATCGGCGAGGGTGCGGTCATTGGCCAGATAGGCGTCGAAGTCGATATCGTTGACATCGGCGCCCATTGCCATGCCCGACATCCCGGAAGATTGCGGCGTCCCCGTTGCCGCCGAACCGCCGCCGGGTTTGGGCGCTGAGCCCATGTTCATGGCGCCCTGGCCCATCTTCATGGCATCGGTCGAGCTGGCCTGGGTTGACGGCTTGGCGTCCTCGAGCGCCGATTTACTTCGCAACTGTGCGAGGATTTCCTCCGGATCGCGGAAGGTGAAGTCGTTGAGGCGCACCACCACCTCTTGCTCGTCCCGTTTCAGGTCGTCGGGCGTGCGAATGATCAGCGGCGCCGACAGCAATCGCTGCGTCTGCGTCAGGCCGAAATGCGAATGCATCCAATACGTGCCGGGGGTCTTCAGCGGGAAATCGTAGTCGTAGGAGGCGCCGGCCGGGATTGGCGCTTGCGACAGGTCAGGCACGCCGTCCTGAGCGCTCGGCGGCGTCAGACCGTGCCAGTGGACCAGTGTCGGCTCGCTGAGCTTGTTGTCGAGGCGGACCTTGAATGCATCGCCGACGGTAAAGTTGAGCCCGATTGTACCGGAGGCGTTGAGCAAGGCATACGCCTTGGCGGCTTTCCCGTTCACCTCGATTGTCCGCGTCGTGGCCACCAGGCTGGTAGTTTTCGCCGCGAGGGCGCTCCGCCCGGCAACCCGATAAGCCGCCTCGCCGGCAATCAGACCGAGCGTGGCTTGCAACAGCCGCCGCCTGGAGATCCGCTCTCCCGTCATCGATCGTCTCCCCTA
>DASYUS010000132.1:0-5727 GCA_036000945.1 Allostellaceae bacterium | reverse complement strand
GCGGCACCAGCTCGATCAACGGCATGCTCTATGTTCGCGGCAACCCGGCCGATTACGACGGCTGGGCGCAGATGGGCTGCCGCGGCTGGAGTTATGACGAGGTCTTGCCGTTCTTCCGCAAGTCGGAAACCTATCGCGGCGACGGCGACCCGGAATACCGCAGCCGCGGCGGGCCGCTGATCGTCGAGGATTACCGGACGATCCTGCCGCTGACCCACGCCTTCGTCGCGGCGGCGCAGGAGGCCGGCTTCGCCTTTACGCCTGACTACAACGGCCGGCAGCAGGAAGGCGTCGCCTATTCGCAGATGACGCGGCGCGGCCGGCTGCGCGGCTCGACCGCCCGCACCTTTCTCGCCGAAGCGAAGGGCCGCGCCAACCTCAAGATCGAGACCGATGCCATCGCCACGCGCCTCCTCTTCGACGGCAGGCGCTGCACCGGCATCGCCTTTCGCCAGAACGGGGTCGAGCGCCAGCTTCTGGCGGCGCGCGAGGTCATCGTCTGCGGCGGCGCCGTCAACTCGCCGCACCTGTTGCAGATCTCCGGGATCGGCCCGGCCGACCATCTGCGGACGATCGGCGTGCCGGTGGTGCACGATCTGCCGGGCGTCGGCGCCAACCTCAACGACCATTACGTCGTGCGCATCTCACACCGAGTGCAGGGTGCGGTGACAATCAATCAGCTGGCGCGGGGCGTCAGGCTGGCCCGCGAGGTGGCACGCTGGGCGACGGTCGGCGATGGCGCCCTGACCTTCGGGGTCACCTCGGCGATGGTGTTCTGCCGCAGCCGCGAGGGGCTTTCGAGCCCCGACCTGCAACTCCTTTTCACCCCGGCCAGCTATGCCCAGGGCGTCTTCCGCCAGCTCGAGCGCGAGCCCGGCATGACGGTCGCGGTCTGTCCGGTACGGCCGGAAAGCCGCGGCACGATCATGGCGCAATCGCCCGACCCGCTGCAGTACCCGGCGATCCGGCCGAACTACCTGTCGGCGCCGAACGACTTGCGTGTCCTCATTGCCGGCACGGCCCACACCAGGCGGATCTTCGCCCAGCCGGCGATGGTGAAGTACAGCGTTGAGGAGACCGTGCCGGGACCGGCGGTCGATACCGACGAGGCCTTCGGCGAATTCGCCCGCAACGCCGGCACCAACGTCTTCCACCCGGTGGGCACCTGCAAGATGGGCACCGACGCGACGGCGGTCGTCGACCCGCGCCTTCGCGTCCACGGCATTTCGGGCCTCAGGGTCATCGACGCCTCGATCATGCCGGCGGTCACGACCGGCAACACCAACGCGCCGACGATCATGATCGGCGAAAAGGGCGCGGCGATGATCCGGGAGGACGCCCGTACCGGACCCGCTGCGGCGGCGGCATAATGAAATTCGTAATGAGGCAGCGAGGCAGCGAGCGTAAGACAGAACGCCCCGACTGATGCGACGCAGAGGTTCGCGGTGGCTGTCCTGTATAATTAAAGAGTTGTGTTGCCCCTCCGCGACATTGCTCCTTTGAACATCGGCGGAACATTGCCTCAATCGCAGTGTTTCACTCCGAGGCCGGCGCTAGGTGCCCGCTGCCTTATCGGAGTTATGTCATGAACAATCGACTTCGGACGATGGCAATCGCTGCTGCTTTGGCCGCCGCGCCAACGGGGATGGCGCTGGCTCAGACCTGCCCGCCCGGCTATGTGCTGCATAACGGCGCGTGCTATGTGGCCCCGGCGCCCGGGGTCGTCGGCGGCGCCGCCAACGCCGCCGGCGCGATCGTCGGCGGCGCGGTCAACACGGCGGGACAGATCGTCGGCGGGACGGTCGGCGCGGTCACCGGTTATCCGCCGGTTGCCCCGGCCTACGGCAGCAGCACGCCGCCGACGTCGGCTTGTGCCCCCGGCTATATGTTGTTCTCCGACGGTGCGTGCTACCCCGCTCGCTAGGCGAGGATGACACGAGCCGTTGCCAGCCCGCTGGCCAGCGCCGCCTCGACCGTGCCCATGTCCGGCCCGGCATAGAGAGCCTCGCCGGCGAGGAATATCGGGCTATCGAGCCGGCGCAGGACTGACAGTGCGTTGCGCGTCTGCGGCGTCGCATAGGAATAGGCGCCGCGCGCGAACGGGTCGTTGCCCCAGTTGATCGCTCGCGCCGCGACGAGATCGCGCCGGATGCGGGCGCTGGGCAAGTCGAAGATATCGCCGAGCGCAGCCAGTCCCATGTCGACGAGTTCGACCTCCGTGAGGGAGGCGATCCGGTCGGCCTTCGGCCCCGCATACCAGCCGGTCAGCACCGGATGGGGGGCCGGATGCTGCGTCCACCAGGTCGGGACGGTCGCATCGGAAATCAGAAACGACAGGTCGGCGAGGTTTCGCCCGCCCTGATCCGCCCACCACTTCGTCGAGAAGCGCAACAGGATCTTGACGACGTTGCCGAACCCGATATCGGCAGCGGCGGCCACCCGCTCGCGCGCCGATGCCGGTAGGGCGATTTCCAACAGGATCGGCAGCGGCACGGCAAGGATCGCGGCATCCGCCTCGAATATCGTGCTGTCGCGGCACCGCGCGGCAACCCCGCCCGGCGTCTCCTCGATGGCTGCGACGGTGGCGCCGAGATGGATCGCCGCGCCATGCCGGCGGCATTCGGCTGCAAGATGATCGATCAGCGCGCCATAGCCCTCGGCGATCCGGCCGTGCTCGCCGTCATCCCGGCCCAGCCATTCCTCGCGCAGCGCGAGCGTGCTGAACCGCGTTGGGTCCGCCGCGTCGTAACCCTCGACCGTGCGCGTGACACTGCGGCGCAGCTGGGCATAGCGCGGTTCGGCAAACTCCCGTTCGAGAAATTCGGCGACCGGCAGGTCGACCTCGACCGCCTGCAACGCCCGGTAAAACCGGCCCGCCTCGGGCATCGCCCAATCGTCGGGCGACAAGGCTCCGCTGCGCTTGCTCCACCGCCGGCCGGCGCGCGGCAGCAGCGCGAGCCCCGCCTCGCGCATCAGGCCGCGGGTCGCCGGCGAGGCGCCGTGGACGAACTCGGCGCCGCCCTCCGCCGCGTAGCCGAATTCGCCGGCGGGTAGCGGATAGATGCGCCCGCCGCAGCGCTCGCGCGCCTCGACGACGGTTACGCTCTTGCCGGCGCGCGCCAGCTCGCGGGCCGCCATCAGGCCCGCCGCGCCGGCACCGACAATCAGAAATCTCGCCGGAGGCGACCGCCTCATTGGCCCTGGTGTGCGCCGCTCAGCGCCCGGATCTGGCCGGCGGCGTTGTGCAGATCGTCGTCGCGCAGCTGTGCCGCCACCGAGTCTTCCTCGGCCATCGCCAGGAGGCCGCGAAAGCGCAGCGGCTTCTCGAAGAACGCCATCGTGGCGTCGAGCGGGCTTTGCCCATCGCCGAGCGGGAGCGGGATCTGCGGCGCAAGACCGGGCCGGATGTGGTAGTGGGCGCCCATGCTGAACGGGTCGAAACGCAGCGCCTGCTCGCGCTTGCCGGCGACGGCGACAACGATCGAGGGCCGCCTCACCTCGTCCGCCTCACGTCCCGCCGGGCGCCGGTCGGGGTGGAACAGGATTTCGAGGTTCGGCCCGGCATCGATCTTGTACCAGCCGCTCCTGTCCTCGGGCATCGTCTGCTGCATCTTCGGCCGCTCCATCGCGCACCTCCCTTTTAGACGTTCTTCAACACCAGCCCCGACCCATTTCGCCTCACTGCAAGGCGTAGAACCCCATCGCACCGCCGGCCATCACCTGGTGCCTGGCCTCGGCCGACAACGGCCCGAGCCGGTCGCGGACCATCTGCGGCGCGCCCGGGAAGAAGCCGTCCTGATGCGGATAATCGGTCGCCCACATGATCTTGTGCGGGCCGATATAGCCGGCCAGGGCGGCGATGCTGCCCTCGACCGGTTCGAACGAGATCCAGCAATTGCGCTGGAACAATTCGCTCGGCCGCAGCTTGGGGGCGGTGTCGTTGAAGCCGTGGTCGTCGAAATGCCGGTCCATGCGATCGAGCCACGGCGCCATCCAGCCGCCGCCCGATTCGAGGAACGCGACGCGCAGCCGCGGATGACGATCGACGACGCCGCCCCAGATCACGGCCATCGCCGCCAGCATCATCTCCATCGTGTGCGAGATCATGTGGCGGGCCGCGCGGTCGCTCTCGAAACGATCGACGCCGACCGTCGGCATCGCGTTGGTCGAGCCCTCGTGAAAGCCGATCGAGAAATCGAGCTCCTCGGCCATCGTCCAGAACTTCTCGTACATCGGGTCATTGATCATCTTCTTGCCGTGATACGGGTTCGGCCGCAGGAAGCCGCCGCGCATCCCGAGCGCCTGGCGCGCGTAGCGCATCTCCTCGATCGCCAGCTCGACCGACTGCATCGGCAGCATCGCCACCCCGAACAGGCGGTCGGGATACGGCTTGCAGTAATCGGCAAGCCAGCGGTTGTAGGCGCGGCACATCGCGGCGGCGAGCTCGGGGTCCTCGACGGCGCCGGCGAAGAGCCCGAGGCTCGGGTAGAGGAACGCGGCGTCGATCCCGTCGGCGTCCATGTCGGGGATGCGGGCATGCGGGTCGAACCCGCCCTTCTTGCCGTCGGCGTATTTGAGGCTGTCGAGCTTGACCGCGCCCTGCCGGACGCCGACCGCACCGAGGCTGCCGATCCCCCGCGGATTGCCCAGCAATTTGCCCTCGACGGCTAGGCGCTCCTTGCCATTGTCGTCGATGACAAAGCGCGGCCGGCGCTCGCGGTACGCCGGGTCGATGTACTTGTCCCACAGGTCGATCGGCTCAAGGATGTGACCGTCGGCGTCGATGGTGTTGTAGGTGCGAGCCATGACCGGCCTCCTCCGGGATGTATGCGAGGCAGATTCTAGCGGAGACGCGGCGGCGCTGCGAGGCCGAACTCGCTTTAGATCAGCATCGACCTTGTGCCCGCCTCCGCGGTCGGCGGATGATGCCCGGCTCATGCAGGTCGCGGGATGAAGCCGGCGCCGTTCGATTATGTCTGTCCCGACAGCGTCGCGGAGACCGTGGCGCTGCTGGCGCGCCACGGCGGCGACGCAAAGCTCTTGGCGGGCGGGCAGAGCCTCGTGCCGCTGCTCAACTTCCGAATGCTCCGGCCGGGCGTCCTCATCGACATCAACCGCCTAACAGAGCTCGATTTTCTCAGCGACGACGCGGGCGGATTGCGGGTCGGCGCGCTGACCCGCCATCGCACACTCGAAGCCTCGCCGCTCGTCAGGGAGCGGTTCCCGGTGCTGAGTGAGGCGATGGCGCATGTCGCGCATCTCGCAATCCGCAACCGGGGGACGATCGGCGGCTCGCTCGCCCATGCCGACCCGGCGGCCGAGCTGCCGATGCTCGCCCTCCTGCTCGACGCCGAGATCCGCACCTGCTCGGCGGCGGGCGCGCGCAGCCATCAGGCCGGCGACTTTTTCGTCGGCCCGCTGACCACCGCGCTCACCGAGGACGAGATGATCAGCGAAATCATTCTTCCCGCTCTGCCGCCCAGCACCGGCTGGGCCTTCGAGGAAGTGGCGCAGCGCGCCGGCGATTTCGCCATCGCTGCGGTCGCGGCGACCGTGACGGTGTCGGACGGGATCGTTGCCGGGGCACGGCTCGCGGCGATGGGGGTCGGCGAGACGCCGCTTCGGTTGGGCGAGGTCGAGGCGCGCATTGCCGGCAAGGCTTTCGCCCCCGGGCTGATCCAAACCGCGGCCCAGGAGGCGCGCGCGGCGGTGCGGCCCGGCACTGAT
>DASYUS010000131.1:0-8113 GCA_036000945.1 Allostellaceae bacterium | reverse complement strand
TTTGGCCGGCGCCGGTGCGGTGTGCTCGTCGGGTTGTGTGATCATCACGGCAATATGGCTGCCGCGCCGCTGTGCGGCAACCGCCGGGCGATCTGCAGTGCCGTTACCTTTTTTCCGGAACGACGCTTGCCGGGTGGCGTTGGCGCAGGCAACGTCCCTTCGGAACCGGTCCCGACCATGGCGACAGCAGAACCTTACGGCAGAACCTTGACGCCTCCTGAGCCGAGCGCACGCCAGGTTGCCCTCGATCTGATCGGGGCGGTATTGCGCCGCAACCGGCCGCTCGACGATGCGATCGACGACCACCCGGCGATGGCCGAGCTGCCGGCGCGCGACCGTGCCTTCGCCCGCCTGCTGGTAGCGACGGTGCTGCGCCGGCTGGGCCAGATCGACGCGCTGATCGCCGGCTGCCTCAACTCGCCGCTGGCGCCGCGCGCCGCGATCATCCAGGACATCCTGCGGCTCGGCATCGCCCAGCTGCTGTTTCTGCGGACGCCGCCCCATGCTGCGGTCGCCACCAGCGTCGACCTCGCCGATGCGAGGGGGTTCCTCTCGCACAAGGGGCTGGTCAATGCGGTGCTCCGCCGCCTGAGCCTCGAAGGCGCCAGCCGCCTCGAGGGCCAGGACGCGCCGCGCCTCAACACCCCCGATTGGCTGTGGCAATCGTGGAGCCGCAGCTATGGCGAAGAATGTGCCCGCGCGATCGCCCGCGCGCATATGAAGGAAGCGCCGCTCGACCTGACGCTGCGCCAGGACGACGAATCGTGGTGCGAGAAGCTGCATGCGCTGAAGCTGCCGACCGGGTCGCTGCGGCGGCCGGGTGGCGGGTCGGTGTCGGCATTGCCCGGCTATGCCGAGGGCGCCTGGTGGATCCAGGATGCGGCGGCCTCGCTACCGGTGCGGCTGTTCGACGATGTCGCAGGGCGCGAGATTGTCGATCTGTGCGCCGCGCCCGGCGGCAAGACTGCGCAGCTCGCCTGTGCCGGCGCGCACGTGACCGCGCTCGACCGCTCGCCCCGCCGGCTCGACCGGTTGGTCGCCAATCTGCGCCGGCTCGGTCTGCCGGTCTCGGCGATGGCCGCCGACGCGCTGACCTGGCGGCCCGACCATCCGGTCGATGCGGTGCTGCTCGATGCGCCGTGCACCGCGACCGGCGCCATCCGGCGCCATCCCGACGTGCCGCATCTGAAGCACCCGGAGGATGTCGCCCGCCTCGCGGTCGTCCAGGAGAATCTGCTGCGAGCCGCGGTCGATATCGTCCGGCCCGGTGGCACCGTTGTGTATTGCACCTGCTCGCTGGAACCCGAGGAAGGTCCCGAGCGAATCGCCGCGTTGCTGGGCTCGGGCGCGCCGGTCGCGCATCGGCCGATCGCGCCGGAAGAGATCGGCGCACCGCCCGAATGGGTCACGCCCGAAGGCGATTTGCGCACCCTCCCCTGCCATCTTGCCGAGCACGACGGGATCGATGGATTTTATGCCGTGCGCCTAGTGAAGCTCGGCGCGTCCTGACCCGCCTACCGATCTCATCCCGGAGCAGCCGGCGCGTCCTCGCCAATCGACCACCGGGCGCGTGAGGTTGACCGGTTCCCAGCGCCGAGCGCGGCTTGCGGGCGGTGCTTTTCCTTGTTACGAAGCGCCATGAATAAAACCGCCGGACAAGCCGTCCGCGGCGGCTGCCGAGCGGGCGGTTCGCAGGACGCCGTCGCAGGCGCGAAGCTTGCGGTGCCGCGCCGATGAGATCGGCGCCGACCCGCAGTGGGCGTCCGCCGACGCGCGCGGCAACCTCCGGTGCTGCGACGGCGGATTTGCCGGCCCGTTGGCAGCACAGCGCGTGGCGGGTGCTGGCCGCCGGTCCGTTCTACCGCCACACGCTGATCGGCCCGGCGCCGGCCGATCTGCGGCTCAAGCTCAACGAGCGCTGGCCGGGCGACGCCAAGCGCGGCCAAGCCATCCTCTCGGGCGAGATCGAGTTTTCCGGCGAGGTGCTGCGCAACCCGACGCCGGTGTGGTTCCCTGAGGGGGCGGCAGCGGGGTGGCTCGCCGCCTGGCACGCTTTCGGCTGGCTCACCGACCTCATCAATGTCGGTGCCGCCGCCCGCGACCCGGCGCGGGCTCTGGTCCAGAGCTGGCTCGCCGATAACCCGGCGTGGCACCCGATCGCTTGGCGTTCCGATGTCCTAGCCACCCGGATCTTCGCCTGGATCGTGCATTTCGATGAGCTCGTCGGGCGCGAGACCGACCGGGCGCTGCGTCGCGCAATGCTCGGGAGCATCGCGCGGCAGGTGCGGCATCTCGGGCGCACCGCCGCCTGGGAACTCACCGGCGCGGCGCGGCTGCGGGCATTGAAGGGCCTCATTGGCGGGCTTGCCGCGCTCGGCGGCTCGCAACGGCGGATGGCGCGGGCATTGCGCGCGCTCGAACGCGAATTGCCGGTGCAGATCCTGCCGGACGGCGGCCACCGCACGCGCAGCCCCTCGGTGCAGCTCGCGGTGCTGAGCGACCTGATCGACATTCGCGCGGTCTTGCGCGCGGCGCGTGTCGAGGTGCCGGGCGGGCTGCAGCAGGCGATCGAACGCATGGCGCCGATGCTGCGCTTTTTTCGCCACGGCGACCGTCGCCTCGCGCTGTTCAACGATTCGGTCGAGGAAGATGCGGTCCTTGTCGATCTCGCCTTGACCCGGTCGGAGACGCGGGGCCAGGCGCCGATGCAGGCGCCGCATCTCGGCTTTCAGCGCTTGCAGGGCGGGCAGAGCCTGGTCCTCGTCGATACCGGCAAACCGCCGCCGCGCGGGTTCGACGGCGAGGCGCACGCCGGCACAGTGTCGTTCGAGCTGAGCCAGGGGCGCGAGCGCATCATCGTCAATTGCGGCGGCTATCGCGGCGCCAAACCGGCCTGGCGACGCGTCGTGCGGTCGAGCGCGGCGCATTCGGTGCTGATCGTCGCAGATACCAATTCGACCGAGATCCACACCGATGGGACCCTCGGCCGCGTGCCGGGCTCGGTCCGCGTCGAGCGGGCAGAGGAGGCTGGCCATCAATGGATCGCCGCCACGCATGACGGCTATCGCCGGCGCTTTGGCGTCACCTACGCGCGTGAGCTGTACCTGGCCGCCGACGGCGACGATCTGCGCGGTGAGGATAAGCTGACCGGCCGCTCCGGCGCGCCGTTCACGTTGCGCTTTCATCTCCACCCGGCGGTCGAGGCGTCCCTGAGCGCGGACGGCAGCTTCGTCCTGCTGCAGTTACCAAGCGGCGCCGTGTGGCGGCTGCTCGCCGCCGGCGCGGATTTGAGCCTCGCCGAAAGCGCCTATCTCGGCTCGGGTGAACCGTGCAAGACCCAGCAGATCGTGCTGAGCGGCACGACCGGGCCGAGCGGCGCCGCCGTGCGCTGGGCGATCCGCCGCGAGTCGCGAATGCCCCGCGACGGCCACAGGAGCGAGAGCTAGACCGTGATCGCGTCGGATCGCAACATCATTTCGTCGTCCCCGCGAAAGCGGGGGTCCAGGGCAACCACCAGTCGCCTGCCCTGGACCCCCGCTTTCGCGGGGACGACGATTCAGCTCTGACGTCTACGCTCGCGCCCCCGATGACCGGCCCGGTGCAGCTCGCGGCGATCATCGTCGGGGCTGGCCTTGTGTCCTGCCTGGGCACGCGCGCGCTGATCCCGCTGCTGCGCCGGGGCGCTGTCCTCGACCATCCGAACGAGCGCTCGTCGCATGATGCGCCCATCCCGCGCGGCGGCGGCATCGCCGTCGTCGTCGCGATCCTTGGCGCCTGGCTCGCGCTGATCGTCGCCGGCGTGGTTCTGCCGCGCCTCCTGGCGGTTCTGGCCGGCGCGTTGCTGATCGCACTGGTCTCCTGGCTTGACGATCTGCGCGGGCTGCCCGCCGCCGTGCGGCTCTTGGTGCAGCTCGTCGCGGTCGGTATCGCCATCCTCGCCGCGTTGCCGACCGGGCCGGTGTTTCAAGGCTGGCTGCCGCCCGCGCTCGATGCAGCCGCCGCGGCGCTGCTGTGGCTGTGGTTTGTCAATCTGTTCAACTTCATGGACGGGATCGACGGGCTGGCCGGCAGCGAGGCGGCATCGATCGCCATCGGCCTCGTGCTGATCGCCGGCCTCGGCGCCGGCTACAGCCCGGCGCTCGCCGCGCTCGCCGCCGCCGTCGCCGCGGCGGCGCTCGGCTTTCTCGTGTGGAACTGGGCGCCGGCGCGGATCTTCCTCGGCGACGTCGGCAGCGTGCCGCTCGGCTACCTGCTCGGCTTTCTGCTGCTGAGCCTGGCGACGCGCGGCCTGTGGCAACCCGCGCTGATCCTCCCGCTCTATTTTCTCGCCGATGCGACGCTGACGCTGTTGCGCCGCCTCGCCCGCGGCGAGCGCGTCTGGCAAGCGCACCGCCGGCACTTCTACCAGCGCGCCGTACAACGCGGCCTCGACCACGCTGTCGTTGTGCGGCGGGTGATCCTCGCCAACCTATTGCTGATCGCCTGCGCCGGGGCGTCCGTAAACGGCGCAGGGATCGTTGCCCTCGCGGCGGCGGCCGCGGTCGTGATCACGCTGCTGGCAAGCCTCGCCGGCATATGGCGCCGCAGACCGGCCTGATCGCGAAGGCGAGAGGGGGCACCGTTTGGCGACAACCAATCTCGCTCGCTATCAGCGGATCGCCCGGTTCTACGATCTCCTCGATCTGCCGTTCGAGCATGGCCGGTATCGGCACATTCGTCCGCTGCTGTTCGCGGGGCTCTCCGGTCATATCCTCGACGCCGGGGTCGGCACCGGGCGGAATTTTCGGTTCTACCCCGCCGGCGCCACGGTGCTTGGCATCGACGTCAGCCCTGCCATGCTGAACCGGGCCGAGCGCCGCCGCAGCACCGCGAACGCCGCGGTCGAGCTGCGCCAGATGGATGTGACGGCGCTCCATGTGCCGGATCGGTCGTTCGATGCCGCGGTCGCGACGTTCCTGTTCTGCGTCCTGCCGGACGAATTGCAGGTACCGGCGTTGCGGGAGCTGGGCCGGGTCGTCAAGCCGGGCGGGCCGATCCGCCTCCTCGAATACGTCCGGCCGACGCAGGCCGTGCGGCGCATCACCGCCCGGATCTGGGAGCCGTGGATCGGCTGGGCCTACGGCGCCAGCTTCGATCGCGGAACCGATCTGCATGTCCCCGAGGCCGGGCTCGAGCTGACCGGGACAAGGTTTGTCGTCGGCGATCTGATCAAGCTGATCGAGGCGCGCGTTCCTGCCCTTGCCGCGTGACGGCTGCGCGACCGGTCCGCAGCGCGCTCCCTGTCGCCGTCTTTTTTCCCGGCGGCGGTTGAAGCCGCGCCCTGGCGCCTTAGGTGAGTCCAGGCAGGCCGACGGAACCGGCCGTTCGCATCACCACCTTCGCGGTGGGAGGTCGCGGCGCTGCGCGCGCGGCGTTTGTCGCGCAATCCAGACCCCGGCGAACCTTAAAGATCCCATCGATCCCAGCGAAGGAATGGAGCCTGCGATGAAGCTCAATCCTGTATTGGTCGAGCGCGCCGTCAGCCAACTTGGCGCCGATCCGATCCCCGAGCAGCACCCGGCGATGCCGCAGCTCAACCAGGTGTTTGGCGAGCACACCTTCTTTGTCGACGATGACGGTTTGAGCATCGTCGAGCCGGTCGCGCCCGGCAACACGGGCGAGTTGACCGGCGAGGTCATGCAAGTCGCGCGCTGGACTGACGGCAACCGAACCAATCTGGCGCCGCAACAGCCCGAGCCGACAGGAGTCGTCATCGTCCTTGCGGCGGGCGGTTCAAAAAGGCCGGTGTGATCTGATCGCCGGAGCGCAGACGGCCGTCGGGGTATCTCCTGCTGCGATGACGGCGGCGCCGGTGTAGCGGTCTTGCCGGGCGGCGGCGCCGATCCTATACCGGTGCAGCAATTGCCGCAGGAGACCGCGTGCCACCGCCGCCGCGACCGATCCGCCGCGCGCTGATCTCGGTCAGCGATAAAGAGGGGCTCGTGCCGCTGGCGCGCGCATTGGCGGCGCGCGGCGTGACGCTCGTCTCGACCGGCGGCTCGGCGCGCGCGCTCGCCGAGGCGGGGCTGTCTGTCACCGAGGTGGCCGCGCTCACCGGCTTTCCCGAGATGCTCGACGGCCGGGTCAAAACCCTGCACCCGGCGATCCACGGCGGGCTTTTGGCGCGGCGCGACCGGCCCGATCACGTGGCGATGCTGGCCGGGCACGGCATCGCCGAGATCGATCTTCTCGTCTGCAACCTCTACCCGTTCGCCGCCACGGTCGCCTCCGGCGCCGGGCGCGAGGACTGCGTCGAGAATATCGATATCGGCGGCGTCGCCCTGATCCGCGCCGCCGCAAAAAACCATGAGTTCGTCGCCGTCGTCACCGACCCCGCGGATTACGACGTGGTGCTTGGCGAGATCGCGGCGTCGGGCGGGGTCGGCCGTGACACGCGCCGCCGCCTGGCGCGCAAGGCTTATGCGCTGACCGCCGCCTACGACGCGGCGATCGCCGCATGGTTCGCGCGCGAGGAGGGGGTCGCGTTTCCCGAGACGCTTATCGTCGCCGCCCATCTCGCCGAACAGACCCGCTACGGCGAGAACCCACACCAGACTGCGGCGCTCTACCGCACCGACGAAAGCCGCCCCGGGGTGGCGGGCGCGCGCCAGGTGCAGGGCAAGGAATTGTCCTACAACAATTACGGCGACACCGACGCGGCCTTCGAGTTGGTCGCCGAATTCGGCCCCCCGGCGGTCGCGATCATCAAGCACGCCAACCCGTGCGGCACCGCCGTCGCGGCGAGCCTCAGCGCCGCCTGGGAGAAGGCGCTAGCGTGCGACCCGGTCAGCGCCTTCGGCGGCATCGTCGCGCTCAACCGGCCGCTCGACGCGGCGACCGCCGAAGCCATCGCGCAGATCTTCGTCGAGGTCATCATCGCGCCGGATGCGGAGCCGGCGGCCCGTGAGATCCTCGCGCGCAAGAGCGCGCTGCGCCTCCTCGTGACCGGCGGCCTCCCCGACCCGAAAGCAGCCGGCTGGACGTTGCGCTCTGTCGCCGGCGGCCTCCTCGTCCAGGAGCGCGACCGCGTCTCGGCCGGGCGCGACACGCTGACCGTCGTCACCAAACGGGCGCCGACCGAGGCGGAAATCGCCGATCTGCTGTTCGCCGACACGGTGGCAAAGCACGTCAAATCGAACGCGATCGTCTTCGCCAAATCAGGCGCCACGGTCGCCATCGGCGCCGGCCAGATGAGCCGGGTCGACAGCGTTCGCATCGCCGCTCAGAAGGCCGCCGAAGCCGCCGCCAACGCCGGCTTGCCGGAGCCGCCGACGCGTGGCTCGGTGGTCGCTTCCGACGCCTTCTACCCGTTCGCCGACGGTCTCGAAGCAGCGATCAAAGCCGGCGCCACCGCCGCAATCCAGCCCGGCGGCTCGCGCCGCGACGCCGAAGTGATCGCCGCCGCCGACCAGGCCGGCATCGCCATGGTGTTCACCGGCCTCAGGCACTTCCGGCATTGAGGCGAACGGCGCGCTTTACCGGCGCCTCGCGGATCGGCAGATTGACCAAGGCCGCCGCGGTCGCGAGCAGCGCATCGGCGTACCACATCCACGTGTAATCGCCGGAATGCGCGACCGCCAAGCCGCCGAGCCAGGCGCCGTAAAAGCCGCCGATCTGGTGCGACAACAGCGTCAGCCCGAACAGCGTCGCGAGGTACTGGACCCCGAACAGCTTGCCGACGAGCCCCGCGGTCGGCGGCACCGTGGCGAGCCAGGTCAGGCCGAGCACCGCGGCGAAGACATAGAAGGTCGCCTCGGTCTTCGGCGCCATCAGGTACAGCAGCACCGCCACCGCCCGGGACAAATACAGCCAGAACAGCAGGTGCTTCATCCGGTACCGGGTGCCGAGCCAGCCGACGCCGATGCTGCCGACGACATTGGCCAAGCCGATGATCGCCAGCGAGTTGGCAGATATCGAGGCCGGCAAACCACAGAGCCTGACCTCGCCCGGCAGGTGCGTCACCAGGAACGCGATGTGGACCCCGCAGGTGAAGAACCCGAGGTGCAGCAGCCAGTAGCTCCGTTCCCGCGCCGCCTCTTGCAGCTGCGCCCACAAATTCATCGCCGGCGGGGCG
>DASYUS010000130.1:0-3367 GCA_036000945.1 Allostellaceae bacterium | reverse complement strand
ATGAGCACCGTCTCGCCGATCTGCAAGGCGCTGAACCCCCGCGCCTGGGCGAGGAACAGCGGCACTAGATAGGTGGTGCTGTACATCCCGATGCCCATCATGAAGGTGAAGAGCGAGCCCAGCGTGAAATTGCGGTAGAGAAACGCGCGCAGATCGACGATCGGCTGGCGGTAGCTGAGCACGCGCCAGAGGAACAGGCTGCCGGCCACGGTCGAGACGATAACCGCGGCGCGGATCGTCTTCTCATCGAGCCAGTCCCAGCGTGGGCCCTCCTCGAGCGCATATTCGAGGCCGCCGAGAAAAATCGCCATCAGCACCAGGCCGATCAGGTCGAAACCGCGCAGCAGCGAGAAATCGGGCCTGTCGATGTCGATCGTCACCCAGACCACGGCGGCGACAAAGAGGCCGGGCACGATGTTGACGAGAAACAGCCAATGCCAGGAGAAGGTGTCGGTGAGAAAGCCGCCCAGCGTCGGCCCCATCGTCCCCGAAAGATTGAAGATCATCGAGATGATCACCATCAAGGTGACCAGCGGCGGTCCGCGGAACTTGGCGTAGACGACCGGCCACACGGTCGGCGTGATCGAGCCGGCGCAAAGCCCCTGCAGCACCCGGTAGAGGATCATTTGGCCGAGGCTGGTGGCGGTCGCGCACAACACGCTGGCGCCGGTGAAGCCGAGCGCGGCGACGACGAACAAGAGGCGCGTCGACAGGATCCGCGACAGCATCCCCGACAGCGGCACCATCACGACGTCGGCAATCAGATAGGCGGTCTGCACCCAGGCGATCTCGTCGGCGCTCGCCGATAGCCCGCCCTGGATCTGGGTCAGGGAGCTGGTGACGATCTGCACATCCATGATCGCCATGACGAGGCCGGTCACCATCGCCAGGACGCCGATCCAGTCGCGCAGCGTCGGCTCGGGCATGCCCCCGCTTGCCGCCGGCGCGGTTGGCGGTGCCGGGGCGACGGTCGCCGGCGGGGCGGCGGCAGCCGGCCGGCGCGCGAGCCTCCCGCGCCGCAGCGATTGGACCAGCGTCATCGCGCGACCGCGTCGCCCGACCCCATCGGCGCGGCTTGGGCGGCGCCGACGACCGGCTGGCGCTCCGCCGCCGCGGCTTCTGCCGACGGCGCTGTACGGGTATCGACGCTCACCGTGACCGAGAGGCCCGGCCGCAGCAGCCGGGCGAGCGGCCCGTCTGCCGGCAAGGCGATGCGCACCGGCACGCGCTGCACGATCTTGGTGAAATTGCCGGTCGCATTGTCGGGCGGCAACAGGCTGAACTGGGCGCCGCTGGCCGGCGCGAAGCTATCGACGCGGCCGCGCAGCTTCTGACCGGGGTAGGCGTCGACCGAGATTTCCGCCACCTGGCCCGGCCGCATATCGGTCAGCTGGGTCTCCTTGAAGTTGGCCGTCACATAGACGTCGGGCAGCGGAACCAGCGACATCAGCTGGGTTCCCGGCTTGACGTATTGCCCGACCCTACCGGCGCGGTTGCCGACCACCCCGGCGACCGGCGCGCGGATCACCGTGCTGTCGAGGTCGTTCTGGGCCAGCTGCAAATTCGCCCGCGCCTGCTGGCGCCGGGCTTTTTCTTCGTCGCGCTGTGCGCGCAGCACCTCGAGCTGATCGCGGGCGGCGGCCAGCGCCGCGCGTTTCTGCAATAGCGCCGCCGCGGCCTTGCGGTTGTCCGCGTCGGCCGCCTCCAAGCGCTGCCGGCTGGCAAAGTCGGTTGCCGCCAGTTGCGTGTAGCGCTGGTAATCGCGCTCGGCGCGGACCTGGTCGGCCTCGGCGGCGGCGATTTCCGCCTTGGATTGCTCGATCATTGAGCGCTGCAGGTCCATCCGGCTGTTATAGGTCAGGACCGACGCCTCTTCGGTCGCGACCGCCGCTTCGGCCTGCGCCACCTTGGCGGCAAAGTCGCGGTCATCGACGACGAACAGCACCTGCTCCTTATCGACCTGCTGGTTGTCGGCGACGCGGACTTCCTTGAGGTAGCCCTCGACCTTCGGACTGATCACCGTGATGTCGCTCTGGACGTAGGCATCGTCGGTCGACTCGTGGAACCGCCAGTCGGTCCACCAATACCACCCGCCGATCCCGGCGAGTGCCACGGCAACGACGAGAAGAGCGGTCAACGCGGCGTTGCGCATGGCATCGGACTTGCACTGGACTGAACCGTTCAGTTCAGTCTACACTGCCCAAAAAACCGGCGCCAGATGCTATCCGCGGCGACGCCGCGCAACAGGGTTGCAGGGATGAGCGTGCCGCAGCAGATCGCCGGCCGCGTCGAGTTGGGCGGCAAGGCGGAAACGATCCTCGCCGCCGCCGAACGCGCCTTTCTCGCGAGCGGTTTCGGCGCGGTCACGATGGACGCGATCGCGCGCGAAGCGGGGGTGTCGAAGGCGACGGTCTACGCCCATTTCGCCGGCAAGGAGGCGCTCTTCGGCGCGTTCGTCGCGCGGGTCAGCGAACGCCGTTTCCAGGGGTTCTCGGCCGAGGCGCTCGATCCCGCCGACATCGCCGCGTCGCTGACGACGATCGCCCGCCGCTTCCTCGATCTCGTGCTGTCGCCCGAAGGCATCGCGCTCAACCGGATCATCGTCGGCGAGGTCACCCGCTTTCCGGTGCTCGGCGAGGTTTTCTGGGCCGCGGGGCCCGAGCGCCAGCGCGCGCAGATCGAAGCCTTCCTGCGCCGCTGCGCCGAAATCGGCTCGCTCGCCGTGCCCGATCCGCGGCTCGCCGCCGAGCAGTTCATCGCCCTGGCCCGCGGCGAGATCCACCTGCGCAGCCTCTTACGGCTCGAAGACCCCGGCGACCCGGCGGCGCTCACCGCAGCCGTCGCGAGCACCGTCGCCACCTTCCTGCGCGCCTTCGCCCGATAACGCACTGCCGACCGGCCGACCGGCGACGGCCAGAGTCTTTCCGCTACGCGCCGATCCGGGCCATTCTCTTGGCCTGATGGGGCGCCGCGTCGAGCCAAGGTGGTCGCTGACGCGACGCGATCCCCTTGTGGGGGCCATCCGTGTGCCCGCTTCGGACGCGGTCCGGCGTTAAGAACCCCGTTCACACGATCTTGAAGTTTGCGCTCGTCAGGGCGAGGCCGGTGGACAATGTGGCGAACTGGATCGCGCCGCCGGCGACATTGCCGTTGGAGTCGTAGATCAGCGCCCCGGTGCCACTGTTGTAGATGATGCGGTCGTCGGCGTCGTGCGCCGCAGCGCCGTTGAAGAACGCCGGTCCCGCCAAGGTGCCGGGTGCGCCGGCGGCGGTGAACACCGCATCGTCCAGCAGGATCTGATCGGCGACGCTATTGAAGTCGAAGATGTGATCGACATTGCTCGCCCCGAGCGCCGTATCGAAGCGGT
>DASYUS010000129.1:0-2096 GCA_036000945.1 Allostellaceae bacterium | reverse complement strand
ACGCCGGCGATTCCTACGGCTACCGCTTTTCACGGGATGGCAAGTCGATCGTCTACTCGACGGATTGCGAGCATAAGGCGCCGATATTGGACGAGTCTTACCCCTTCGTCGAATACTTCAAAGGCGCCGATCTGTTGATCTTCGATGCGATGTATTCGCTGGCCGACGTGGTCTCGATCAAGGAGGATTGGGGACACTCCAGCAACATGATCGGCGTCGAGCTGGCGCAACTGGCGCGGGCGAAGCGGCTGGTGCTGTTCCACCACGAGCCGGCCTACGACGATGCGCGGATCGAGCAGGTGTTCCGCGAGACGATGCGCTACGAGGAAATCAGCCGCGCCGACCAGCCCCGGATCGAGGTGATCTCGGCCTATGACGGGCTCGAACTCGCGGTGTGATTGCCGAGTCAGTGCTCCCACCGGCGGGTCTGCATCGCCCGGCCGATGCGGGTTTTGGCGAGTTCCATCGCTGCCGCGCGCGGCAGCACGCCGGCCGCCGCGACCCGGTCGAGCACCGTGCGCGTGTTGCCGCGAATCTTCTCGGCGATGGCGGCGAATGCGGCGGCCTCGCTGCCGCGCTGGTATTCGACCGCGGCGCAAATGACGCCGCCGGCGTTGGCGATGAAATCCGGCAGCACCAGGACGCCGCGCTTGGCGAGCGCCGCCTCGGCCTCGGCGGTGCACGGGACATTGGCGCCCTGTGCCACCAGCCGGGTCTGTAGCCGCGCGACGTTGCCGGCGTGGATCACATCGGGGCGCGCCGCCGGAATCCAGATGTCGCAGGGGATGTCGATGATCGCATCGGCGGCGAGCCGTTTGCCGCGCGGGTGGTCGTGCAGCGGCCGGCCATCCGCCTTGAGCGCGACGAGTGCGGCGACATCGAGCCCGTTATCGTCGGCTAGGGTGCCCTGCGTGTCGCTGGCGCCGACCAGCACCGCACCCTTCTCGGCGAGGAACCGCGCCGCGTGCCTGCCGACCGAGCCGAACCCTTGGATGACGATGCGTGCGCCGGCGAGCGGCATCGCGAGGTGCTCCGCCGCCACCTCGATCGCGCAGCAGAGACCGAAGCCGGTCGCGCCGATTTCGTCGAGCGGGATGCCGCCCAGCTCGCGCGGCAGACCGACGGCCCGGCCGGTTTCGTCCCGGATCCACCCCATCGCCCGCTCGTCGGTCCCCATGTCGGGGCCGGGGATATAGTCGACGAAGTCGGCGATCGCCATGGCGAAGGCGCGGATCAGCTGCTCCTTGGCAGCTTCCGGCATTTTCGGGTCGCCGACGATCACCGACTTGCCGCCGCCATGCGGCAGCCCGGCGGCGGCGTTTTTCAACGTCATCGCGCGGCCGAGGCGGAACGCCTCCTCGGCGCTGACATCGGGGGCCATGCGCACGCCGCCGATCGCCGGGCCGCAGGCGATGTTGTCGATCGCGACGACCGCCTTGAGGCCAAGCCGCGGGCGCCAGATATGGACGATTTTCAGCGGCCCGAGCTCGTCGGCAAAGCGAAACGGATCGTTCATTGCTGTCCTCGATCTGTTGATGGGCGGGCACTCGTCGAGGTAGCCGATAATGCCGCTATCCTGCCGCCGGGGAGCCGCGCCGGCGCTGATCTGGATCAATCCGGCGGTCTCGGCGACCGCCCGATCCGGCTTGCGAGCACCCCGTCCGGTAGCCTATATGACACCTGCCGAGCGCGGCACGGCGTCCGGGCAGGCTCTCTTCCCCGGTAGCTCAGTGGTAGAGCAAGCGGCTGTTAACCGCTGGGTCGATGGTTCGAATCCGTCCCGGGGAGCCAATTCGTCAGGGGGCTGGGTCCACCATGACCCGGCCCCCTGATGTCCCACCGCCTCGCGGCGCCATTCGACAAGGCCGGACAATATGAAGAGAGCGCAAAAGAAGCACCCCCGTACCGCCGAGCGCGCCGCCCGGCGCAAGGCAAAGCTCAAGGCCAAGCGCAACCGGCAGCGCGCCCGCGCCCAGGCTTGAGGCGCCCCGCGCCGCCAGCGCGACCCGCGAGGAGAGGACACAGGATGACGCCCTTCGCTGCCCGGCTCGCCGGCCCGCTTGCCGTTGTGCTGACCGTTGCCGGCTGCGTCGGCC
>DASYUS010000128.1:0-4835 GCA_036000945.1 Allostellaceae bacterium | reverse complement strand
CCCGGACCCAACGCGGTCGGTATCGCGGTGTGCGTCGGGGAGAGGCTGCGCGGCGGTATCGGTGCACTCGCCGCGCTCGCCGGGTTTCTGGTCATTCCGTGGGCGCTCGCGTTCTCGCTCGGCGCGGTGCTCCTCGAATACGCCCGGCTGCCGATGCTGCAACATGTCCTCGGCGGGGTTTCGGCGACGGCGGCCGGGCTCCTCATCGCCACCGGGATAAAGCTGTTGCTGCCGCACCGCCGACGCCCGGCGGCTGTGCTTTTCGCGGCGCTCGCCTTCTGCCTGATGGCCTTCAGCGGGCTGCCGCTGCTCGCGGTGCTGTTCGTTCTGACACCGCTCAGCATTGCCGTCGCGGCGATAAGCAGCGCGAGAGGGTGATGACGCCACCCTCTGCCCTGATCGCGCTGAGCCTGCATCTGGCGCTGCTGTCGTCGATCAGTTTCGGCGGGTTTCCGACGGTGCTGCCGGATGTCCGCAACTTTGTCGTTGCAAGCCACGGCTGGCTGACCGACCAGGAATTCGCCAATTATTTCGCGATCGCGCAGGCGATCCCCGGGCCGAACATGATCCTGATGATGAGCTTCATCGGCTGGAAGGTGGCGGGGTTCGCCGGCGCCGTAGCGAGCGCGCTGGCCACCTTCGGCCCGCCCTGCATCCTGTATTTCGGCGGCTTCCGCCTGTGGGACCGGCTCCGCGACGCGACGTGGCAACGGGTCGCGCGCCGCGGCCTGGTTCCGGTCACGATCGGGCTCGTCATCGCCAGCGGCACCGTGATGGCGCATGCCGCCGATACCGGGTGGCGGGCCGCTGTCGTGACCGTTGGCGCGGCCGGACTGATGCTTCTCACCCGCCTCAGCCCGCTGTGGATCCTCCTTGCCGGCGCGGTGCTGGGAGGAGCGGGGCTGCTGTAAACTCAGGCGCCTGCAGCAAGCCGCGTCAGACCGGCGACGGCGCTCGCGCCGAAGGCGCCGAGGACCACGACGAGCCAGGGCGGCACCGCCCACATCGTCAACAGCAGGAACGCGACGATACCGAGCGCGAAATCGGCCGGGCCGAAGATCGCACTGGTCCACACCGGCCGGTAGAGCGCCGCCAGCAGCAGCCCGACCACCGCTGCGTTGATCCCGAGTAATGCTGCCTGCACCGCAGCACGCCGCCGCAGCAGGTCCCAGAACGGCAGCGCGCCGAGCAGCAATAGAAACGACGGCAGGAAGATCGCGACAAGGCACAACAGCCCGCCGACCCAGCCGTTCGGCCCTGGTTCCATCACCGTGCCGAGATAGGCGGCGAATGTAAACAGCGGCCCCGGGACCGCCTGCGCCGCGCCATAGCCGGCGAGAAACGCATCATTCGTCGCCCAGCCTTGCGGCACCACCTCGGCCTGCAGCAGCGGCAGCACGACATGGCCGCCGCCGAACACCAGCGCGCCGGAGCGGTAGAACGAATCGAATAGCCGGATCGGCTGCGCTGGCACCGCCGAGGCGAGCAACGGCAGCCCGATCAGCAGCACAAAAAACAGGACCGCAGCGGCGACCGACAGGCTGCGCGGCACATGCACCGCCAGCGGGATGCCGGAGCGCGCCGCCGCCCGGTCGGCCAGGAGGCCCCAGCCGATCAACCCGCCCGCGGCAATCGCGCCGACCTGGCCCAGCGCCGACGGTACTGCCAGCGCCAGGATCGCCGCACCGACCGCGATCGTGGCGCGCTCGCGGTCCGGGGCAAGGCTGCGCGCCATGCCCCACACTGCCTGCGCCACCACCGCGACCGCGACGATCTTGAGCCCGTGCAGCCAGGCAGCACCCGACAGATCGCCGAACCGGGTCACCCCGTAGCCGAACAGGATCATCGCCAACGCCGACGGCATCGTGAAGCCGAACCAGGCGGCCAGTGCGCCCAGCCAGCCGGCCCGCATTGTGCCGAGCGTGATCCCGACCTGGCTGCTGGTGGGGCCGGGCAGGAACTGCCACAGCGCGACGATGTCACCATAGGTATGCTCGTCGAGCCACTTCCGGCGCTCGACGAACTCGGCGCGATAGTAGCCGAGATGCGCCACCGGCCCGCCGAAGCTGGTCAGGCCGAGGCGCAGGAAGACCCACAGCACCTCCGCTGCGGCTCCGCGGGCAGGCTCTACGGGCCGCGCGCATCTCGCTCGCCTCGCCCGCTCGGTCCCCTCCCCCGCCTGCGGGGGAGGGTTACGTCGAGCCCGCATTACTCCGCTTCGCGCGGCAGGGCGCGGCCGTCCATGTCGTCGTGATCCATATTCAGGTGACGCAGCACGGTCGGCGCGATGTCGATCAGCGAAGTCGGCTCGTGCCGCACACCGACGGCGAAACCGCCGCCTTCGATCATCAGGAACGGCCGCTGCTCGTTGGGGCCGAGCCCGCCATGCTGGCCGAAACCGATCTTGCTTTCGCTGTCGGCGGGGTCCTGCACGATCGGGCAGTAGCCGCCGACGCCGTGCGGATTGTCGCGCTCCTCATTGGCGAGCGTCACCGCGACGCGCATCGCGGTATCGCTCGGCAGCCCGACCGACGCGAGCCGGTCGCCGGCAAACACCTCGCCGACCCAGTTCTCCCGCGCGAGGAAGCGCGCCACTCGCGGCACCGCGTCGCTGTCGGGCGCGGCAAAGTACAGTGTCGCGGCGGTGCCGTTCGGCGCGACGACGACATCGCGCGAGCCCGGCCCCTCCTTGAGCCCGGCGGCGATCAGCAGCGCGTCGAGATCGATCGCCTGCGCCACCGTCTCCATCCCGTGATCCGACCCGGTGACGAACAGGATGTCGTCACCCGACGGATCGAGCCGGCGGACCGTCTCGAAGACCTGCCGCACGCACCGGTCGGCGCCGGCGATCGCCGTGCGGTGCTCGGGCGAGCCCAGCGGCGAATGGTGGCCGGTATAGTCGGGCTCCGACAGCCACAGGATCGCCAGCGACGGGGCGCGCTCCTCGATGATTTCGGCGCAGAAGCGTTCGGTCATCGCGCGGTCGCCGGCGAGGCCCTTCTTCAGCGCGGCGCTCGCTGGATCGTCGACCGGCCGGCGCCCCGGCCCATAGCTGCCGGCAGCGTGATAGACAAAGCCGTGGCCGTCGGGGTCCTGGAAATAGGCCGCACCGGGCGAGACGTTGGCGCAGGAGATCGAGGTCTCGCCGTGCCGGCGCAGCCGCTCGGCCATCGTCGGCACATGCAGGGTGCGGCCGGTTGCCCGGCGCATGCGGTCCGGGAAATCGGGGTGACCGGCGGAGCGGCAGACGAGGCCCTCGCCCTCGTCGAGCGCCATCGTGTTGCCGAGGAGGCGGTGGCGCGCCGGGCGGCAGCCGGTCGCAATCGAGGCGGCGCTCGCCCGCGTCGTCGACGGGAAGACGCTGCGATGGGCGGCAAAGCGCGCGGCGCGCTGCGACAGGTCGGCAAGAAACGGCGTGTCGGCCTGACCGATCAGGTCGCGGCGCAGACTGTCGCAGATGACGATGACGGCTCTCGGCCCCGCTGCTTTCATGGCGCCACCCCGTTCAACGCATAGTCGAAGATATCAAAATTGCGCAGCCGGCGGGAGCGCAAGGTACCCCCTCCCCCTTGATGGGGGAGGGTGGGGGTGGGGGTGAGGCGGTCGCCCGGCACTCGCCCGTCATCACGATCACCCCCTCCCAACCCTCCCCCATCAAGGGGGAGGGCTTGAGAATGCAATTCCCCTGAGCCGGCGTGGGTCGGCGCGCAGTAATCCGGCGTCAATGGCCGCGACAAGAGGAACGGCACGGTCTGCTCCGATGCCCCGCCATGCGAGCGCAACCGATGCCCAGCAAGCGCCGCCAGATCATGCTCGGCCGCGCTGGCGCCGATCACCGTGTTGCGGTCGCCGGTCACCACGAGGTCGGCCTCGCGGTCCCAGGGCAGCTCGTACAGCGTGGCGGCCTCCTCGCGGGTCAGCACCGCGTCGATGCCGGGCAAGCCGCGCACCGCATCGGCCAAGTCCGGGAGCGGCGCATCGGTTCTGCGATAGACCCGGACGAACGAGCCGAGCGCGCCGTGATGGCGCACGAACGGGTCGGTGATCGGGCAGATGACGCGCACCGCGCCGGCGCCGAACGCGGCGTTGAGGATGTCTTCGAGAAAGATGACGTGCGGCTGCCCGTCGGGCAGCGCCTTGTCGTTCATGCCATGATCGGCGGTGACGGCGACGACGCAGCCGAGTTTCTCGAAACGCGCCAGGCGATCGTCGAGGGCCTGGTGGAATTCGAGAGCGGCGGGCTCGTCGGGGGCGTGGCCGTGCTGCACGTAATCCGACAGCGACAGGTAGAGCAGCTGCGCGCGGCCCTGTTCGACAAGGCGGATCCCCGCGTCGAGCACGAACAGCGACAGGTCGCCCGAATACATGTCCGGGCGTGGCCGCCCGACCAGCGCTTCGACCCCATCGATGCCGTGCTCGACCAAGGTGCAGCGGTCGGCCTGTTCCGAGGAGAAGCAGATGCCGGTCCGGCCGATGTCGAGGCCGTGGCCGAGCATGCGGCGCAATTTATCCTTGGCGGTGATCGCCGCGGTGGCCGCCCCGGCCTGCGACATAAGGGCGAGGATCGTCTGACCCCGCACCATCGCCGGCTCGTTCATCATGATCTCGGCGCCGCTCGTGCGGTCGAGCGCAAAATTGCCGGAGATGCCATGCACTGCGGGCGGCGCGCCGGTAACGATCGAAAGATTGTTCGGGTTGGTGAAGGTCGGCATCGCCGCCTCGGCCAGCGCATAAAACCCGGCCGCGCGCCAGCGCGCGATCGTCGGCAACACCCCGGCCGCGAGCCCTGCCTCGACATACGCCGGGTCGCAGCCATCGGCGCAGATCACGACTGT
>DASYUS010000127.1:0-5074 GCA_036000945.1 Allostellaceae bacterium | reverse complement strand
CTCGTTAATCATCCCGAATTTCGGAATATTTCTAAACCAATTTATAAATGCACAAAAACGCTTGCCACGCGAGTCCGATCCGTGGCACAAGATGTTGTGCTTCACGGTTTTCAACCGCTATTGACAGCGAGGATATCGGGGAGAACAAAAATGCCGCGCGACTCGACAAGCGGCGCGGCAGTAGGATCGAATCGGTGGCGCCCCCGGCGGGACTCGAACCCTGCACCCTCCGGTTTACGAGACCGGTGCTGTGCGAACTCTGGCGGACCAAGCGCAGTGAAACGAGTGGGCCGCTGTTTGCTTCCAGTTCAGCTTCGGAGGCGTCACCAACCTAACAGGCGATTCGAGCGACCGCAAGCAACCAGTGGTATGCCGCGCCGAGCAAGCCACAAAATAGGCCAGCCATGCCCACGGCGGCCAAAAGCACCTATGAGGAACTGGCTGAGCGGCTGAAAGAGCACGGATTGTCAGAAACCCGTGATTCGATCGCGGCCAAACTCAGGCGAGGGACTTTCCCGCTACGTTCCTGTTGGGGGTGATGGCTGCGATTGGACGGGAGAGTTTTGGGTTGGATGAGATATAGGCCGTGAAGATCGCGGCGGTAGGAAATCTTCTAGGATGGTGATAAGGGCTACTACACCCGCAAGGGATAGTATGACCTTATTCGATTGTAATACCGCCACAAGAGCGGCGTTCCAATATGTAGATAGCACCAGCAAGACTAATGGAAAAAGTCCAATACCATTAGCTATATTGAGGCCAGTGGCTCGTGATATCAGTTTTTGCTTAGATACGGCAGATTTAATTATGCCGTACAAAAAGGCAAGCGATAAAGAACAGACATCAATCCAGTTTATCGAACCGCCTACCAGTGTGGCTATTCCGTGATCGGGCTGCATCGTTATCCTGCTGTCCTAAAACCATACGTACTTCCACGATAATACCGATAGCCAGCCCAATCACGCGCATATCGGCAATGGCACTCAACGCAGATAACAAAGCCCAGAATGGCCCCAAGCATCGCCATCGAGACGATCGACTTAAGTTCGCGGCCACCAAAACGCCGCTGCCGGGTTTGTTGGATTACAGGGGTTTGCGCCATAATACCGGAGCGGCGCCCATGATCGTCTCTGTGATCCCATAAGTTGGGGCGGCTCGGCTTCTTGTGCAGTTGCACTTCGCACCTCGCCCTCACATCCCCAAGATCGAGCCGGTGACCGAGCGGGGATCGCGGCGGGGCCAGCGGCCGGTTTCGACCTGGTGGAAGAAATCGGCGAGGGTCTGGTTGAAGAGCGAGGGCTCTTCGAGGTTGAGGGCGTGGCCCGTATTGGGGAAGACGACGAGCGCCGCCGCCGGGATTGTCCGCTTCATCAGGAGGCCGGGTTCGAGGCACGGCTCGTCCTCGTCGCCGGTGGCGATGAGGGTCGGCACGTCGAGCTGTTTCATCGGGTCGGTCAGTTCCCACAGCGACGGGCGGCGCGCCTGGACGCCGCGCATCGTGTTGGCCGAGCCGCGCGTCGAATGCCCGGCGAGGTGGACGAGAAATTCGGCAAAACCGCGCGGGTCCTTGTTCTGGTATTGCACGCGGGTCGGCCCGGTGCCGTACGTCTTGCTGACCTCTTCCATGCCGCGGCTTTCGATCTGCGCGGCGGTACGAGTCGCCTCGTCGTGGAACTGCGTTCGCTTGTCGGGCTGGGCGCCGTAGCCGCAGCCGGCGACGACGAGGGCGCTCACAAGCTCGGGGTAGGCGAGGCCGAAATGCAGCACGGCGAACCCGCCCATCGAGATGCCGACGACGTGCGCCTTGGCGATGCCGAGGCCTTGGAGCACGTCGCGGATGTCGTCGCGCGCCCGCTCCTGCGAATACTGATGCCAGTCCTCGGGCACATCGGAGGGCGGGTAGCCGCGGGCGTTGAACGCAACGCAGCGGTAGCGCCGCGAGAAAAACCTGAGCTGCGCCTCGTAGCCGCGGTAGTCGTCGGCGAATTCGTGGACAAAGACGACCGGGTAGCCGGACCCGACCTCCTCGTAATAGAGCCGCACGCCGTCATCGCTGGTGAGGTGGGGCATCGAGGCGCCTCCTGTGATCCTGTGGGCTGGAACCATCCTAGTACTCGCGTTCGCTGGAGAGCGACTGGCAAATCTCCCTCTCCCCCGCCGCGGGAGAGGGTTGGGGTGAGGGTGGCGGATTCCAGGGCGCCTGCCGGTGTCACCCTCACCCTCCCGCGCTGCGCGCCGGGCCCCTCCCTCTCCCGCGATGCGGGAGAGGGGCTTGGTGGGCTTGCGGAACGGGGTGGGCGGCGGCACCTAATGGCGCATGGATCCGGTCCATGTCATCGGCGGCGGGCTCGCCGGCAGCGAAGCGGCGTGGCAGCTGGCGGCGGCCGGCGTGCCGGCGGTGCTGCACGAGATGCGCCCGTTGCGGCGTACCGAGGCGCATCAAGGGGAGGGGCTGGCCGAGCTGGTGTGCTCCAACTCGTTCCGCTCGGATGATGCCGAGCGCAATGCCGTCGGCCTGCTGCACGAGGAGATGCGCCGCGTTGGGTCCTTGATCCTGCGTGCTGCCGATGCCCACAAGCTGCCGGCGGGGGGTGCGCTGGCGGTCGACCGGGTCGGGTTTTCCGCCGCGGTCGAGGCGGCGCTCGCGGCCGAGAAGCTTGTCGAGATCCGCCGCGAGGAGATCGCCCGGCTGCCGCCCGAGGGGTGGGACGAGGTCATCGTCGCCACCGGGCCGTTGACCTCGCCGGCGCTGTCCGAGGCGCTGACCAGGCTCACCGGCGAGGATGCGCTGGCTTTTTTCGATGCGATCGCGCCGATCGTCCACCGCGACACGATCGATTTCGACAAGGCTTGGTTCCAGTCGCGCTACGACAAGGGGGAGGGCGCCGACTACGTCAACTGCGCGCTCGACCACGCGGGATACGCGGCGTTTGTCGCGGCGCTGCTCGCCAGCGAGACGACCGAGTTCCGCGAATGGGAGACGTCGACGCCCTATTTCGAAGGCTGCCTGCCGGTTGAGGTGATGGCGGCGCGCGGCCCCGACACGCTGCGCTGGGGCCCGATGAAGCCGGTGGGGCTGCGCGACCCGCGCACCGGAACGCGGCCGCACGCCGTCGTCCAGTTGCGCCAGGACAACGCTCTCGGCACGCTCTACAACATGGTCGGCTTCCAGACCAAATTGCGCCACGGCGCGCAGACCCGGGTCTTCCGGCTGATCCCGGGGCTCGAGCGGGCCGAGTTTGCCCGGCTCGGCGGGCTGCACCGCAACACCTTCATCAACAGCCCGCGCCTGCTCGACGGAACGCTGCGCCTCAAGGCGATGCCGCGGCTGCGCTTTGCCGGCCAGATCACCGGCGTCGAAGGCTATGTCGAGAGCGCCGCGATCGGCCTCCTCGCCGGACGCTTCGCGGCGGCGGCGCGGCTTGGTCGCGAGCCTCTGATGCCGCCGCCGACCACCGCGCTCGGGGCGCTGCTCGGCCACATCACCGGCGGGGCCAAGGCGGCGAGCTTTCAGCCGATGAACGTCAATTTCGGCCTGTTCCCGCCGCTGTCGCCCGATCCCGGCCGGCACGCCGACCGCAAGCCGCTGGTGGCGCGCCGGGCGCTTGCCGACCTCGCCGCCTGGAGCACGGCCTCTCCCGCCGCGTAGCGCCCGACTGCGGATTTCGGCTATCATCGCCCATGTGAATTGAGGCCGGCGATTGGGGTGGGAACAGGCGTCGGCGGTCGCAGGAATCTTGGGGGGCGAGATGGATTACGCGAACTGCCGCAGCCTGCCGGCGATGTTCTTCGAGGTGGCGCGGCGGCAGGACGCGCGGCCGTTTCTGTGGGCCAAGCGCGACCAGAAATACCGCTCGCTGAGTTGGGCGGAGGCGGCGGATGGGGTGAGCCGATTGGCGCAGGGGCTGGCGGCGCTCGGCATCGAGCCGGGCGACCGGGTCGCCCTCGTCGCGGAAAACCGGCCGGAATGGGTTGTCGCTGATCTGGCGATCATGAGCGCCGGCGCGGTCACCGTGCCAGCCTATGTCACCAACACGGTCGGCGATCATCGTCATATTCTCGGCAACAGCGGGGCGCGGGCCGTCATCGTCTCGACCGCAGCGCTGGCCGGGCGGGTGATCCCCGCCGCGGCGCAGGTGCCGAGCGTGCGCACGGTGATCGCGATGGAGGGCGGCGGCGAGGCGCCGGCCAATCTCGACCTGCGCGTCTGGGATGACGTGCTGGCGCTCGGCGACGGCGAGAGCGGTGCGCGGGTCGCCGCGCTGACCCCGGACGACACCGCCTGCATCATTTACACCTCGGGCACCGGCGGCGTGCCGAAAGGGGTGATGCTGAGCCACCGCAACATCATCGGCAATTGCCGCGGCGCCTATCGCCTCCTGCAAATGCTCGGGCTTGGCGACGAGAAGTTCCTCAGCTTTCTGCCGCTGTCGCATTCCTACGAGCACACCGCCGGCCTCTTTTTCCCGATCTCGATTGGCGCCGAGATCTATTTCGCCGAGGGCGCCGAGACGCTGGCGACGAACCTCGTCGAGGTGCGGCCGACGATCATGACCGCGGTGCCGCGGCTCTACGAGACGATGCACCAGCGCATCCGCCTGGCGATCGCGCGCGAGCGTGGGCTGAAGCGGCGGCTGTTCGAACAGGCCGTCGTGATCGGCAGGAAGCGCATGGCGGGGCAGAAATTGTCGCTCGGCCAGCGGCTCATCGACCCGGCGCTCGAAAAGCTGGTGCGCAACAAGGTGCGCGGCCGCTTTGGCGGGCACCTGAAGGCGATGATCTCGGGCGGCGCGCCGCTCAACCCCGAGATCGGCAGCTTTTTTCTCGCACTCGGCGTGCGGCTGCTGCAGGGCTATGGGCAAACCGAGGCGGCGCCGGTCGTCTGCTGCAACCCGCCGGGGCATATCAGGATCGACACGGTCGGCCCGGCGATCGACGGGGTCAGGATCCGCATCGCCGACGACGGCGAAATTCTCGTCGCCGGCGACAATGTGATGAAGGGCTATTGGAACGACCCCGAGGCAAGCGCCCGAACCCTCGTCGACGGCTGGCTGCACACCGGCGACATCGGGCG
>DASYUS010000126.1:0-1528 GCA_036000945.1 Allostellaceae bacterium | reverse complement strand
AGGCGCCGCCGCCGCGCGCCCGCAGCTCGGGGATCGCCGCCTCAGTCGTCACCAGGATGGTGCGTAGATTGAGATCGATCGCCAGCTCGAAATCCTTCATGTCGATGCCCTCGATCGCGGCGGGTCCGGGATGGCCGACATGGTCCCAGACGAAGTCGAGGCCGCCGAAGGCATTGGCGGTTCGCCGCACGATGGCGCGGGCGAACGCGTCGTCGCGCAAATCGCCCGCGATCGCCAGCCCGCGGCCGCCCGCAGCGGTGATCTGCTGGACGACGGCATCGGCGCCGGCCCGGTCGATATCGACCACCCCGACTGCGGCGCCCTCCCTGGCGAACCGCAACGCACCGGCCCGGCCCATCCCCGAAGCCGCCGCCGTGACGATGCCGATCTTGTTCTGGAGACGCATGATCACCTCCCGCGATGAGCGCCGCTTGCTTGGCTTTAGCCTACCACCGGGCACCCCACCACACAGTGTAGTCCATGTCGTAACCGGGGCCGGGCCCCTTGGTCACCGACGCATCGATGATGATGGCGTAAAAACCGGTTGCGCCGACCGGCACAGTCCACTCGCCCTCGCCGCTCGCCGCCACGCATTGGCTGACGCTTTCGTTCGGGCCGTGGTCCCCAAGGTGCCATACCTGCATCCACAGGCAGCCGCGCCGGATCGTGACGTCGTATGACACGACGATCGTCTGTCCCTTGAAGAAGACAAACGTACTGAACCCGAACCCGGTGCTGCCGCCGGCGCGATCCTCGCCGATGATGAGCTGTCCCGGTCCGACCGCAACCGAGCGGCGCGTCCACGCTTCAAAGCCGAACCACGGCCACACGCCGGTCGCGTACAGCACCGCCCACAGCACCAGCCCGGCGGCGACCGCAATCCCGGCCATCGCGGAGGCGCGCCGGCCGAGCGGCCGCCGCGATTGGACCTCCAGCAGCGACATTGGCGCCACACCGCGCCAAGGGCCGGCGGCTATGCCGCCATCCCTTTGCCGTCATAGAGCAGGTCGAAGGCCGTCTGATAGACCTCGCGGATCGCGTGCCGGCGGATCTTCAGGGTCGGCGTCAACTGGGCGTTGAGGAGGCTGAACGGCTCGACGGCGATGACGAACCGGCGCACCCGCTCGGCTGCCGCCAGCCCCTGATTGGCCAACTCGATGGCGCTGCCGAGCGCGCGGTGGAAGCCGGCGTCCTGCGACAGCAATTCGAGATCGACCGGCAGCCCGTTTCCGGAAGCGTAGGCGGCGGCGAAATCCGGGTCGGGAACGATGACCGCGACGAGGTAGGGCCGGCGGTCGCCGAACACCATCGCCTGGGCGATCTCAGGCGTCAGGGTCAGCGCGCCCTCGACACGCGCCGGCGAGATCATGTCGCCGCCGGAATTCTTGATGAAGTCGCGCTTGCGGTCGGTGATGTGGAGATAGCCGTCGGCGTCGAGATGCCCGATATCGCCGGTGTGCAGCCAGCCATCCGCGAGACTCCGGGCCGTCGCCTCGGGGTCGTTCCAATAGCCCCGCATGACGTTGTC
>DASYUS010000125.1:0-4394 GCA_036000945.1 Allostellaceae bacterium | reverse complement strand
CGAATTTCTGGTTCACGACACTAACATCCGGAAAACTCGACGTTGGATACGACAAGCGGCCGGGTGTCGCCGGCCGCGCCGCCGCGGATTGTCTATCTGCACCTGGCGATCGTCGTTGTCATCTGGGCTGGCAACTGGCCGCTGATGAAGCTGGCGCTGGCCGACGCGCCGCCACTGTCGTTTGTGCTGCTGCGCCTCGTCGGCACCCTGGCTGTTATGGCGCCGGTGCTCGGCGCGCTGCGCGCGCCACTCGTGCCGATGCGCGGCGAGCGATGGGGCCTGTTCGTCGTCGGGCAGCTGCAGGTCGCGGCGTTTCTGATCTGCGGCGTCGTCGGCCTTGCGTTCGTCCCGGCCGGCCGCGCGATCGTGCTCGCCTTTACGATGCCGCTGTGGGCCATTCCGCTCGAATTGTGGCTTGAGCCGCACCGGCTCGGCCGCTTTCAAATTGGCGGAGCGGCGCTCGGCTTTGCCGGTCTCCTTCTGTTCATGAACCCGGGGCTTGTCGACTGGGGCGATTGGCGCGCGCTCGGCGGCAACGGGTTGCTGCTGCTCGCGGCGGCGTGCTGGGCACTTGGATCGATCCTCTATCGCCGCCGCGTCTGGCGCTCGCCGTTCTGGGCGCAGACCTTCTGGCAGATGGCGGTCAGCACCGTCGCGGTCGCCGCGATGGCGCTGCCGGCCGCGCTCGGCGAGACGATCCATTGGACTCCGGCGCTGGTCGCAATTCTCGCCTACAACTGGATCGCCACGACGGCCCTCGGCTATTTCCTGTGGAACAAGATCCTCACGGCGATGCCGGCCGCGGTCGCCGGCCAGGTCATGGCGCTGACGCCGATCGGCGGTTTTCTCCTATCGACGGCAATGTTCGGCGGAGCCGTTACGCTCGATGTCGCCGTCAGCATCGTCCTCATTGTCGCCGGGATCATCCTGACCCTGCGCGGCTGAGCGTCACGTGCTACGCTTCGGCATCGAGCGAGCGGAGGAAACCATGGCAAAGGGCATCCTGATCGCGGCGATGAATTTTTCCGATGTCGCCGAGGACGAGTTTCACGACTGGTACGACACCGAGCATGTCCCGGAGCGCCTCAACGTGCCGGGATTCCTCAACGCCCAGCGCTGGATCGGCAGCACCGATCCGAAGGTGTCGGCGGCGCTCTACGATCTCGACAACGTCGATGTGCTGCACAGCCCGGCTTATCTCGCGGTCGGCGGCGACAACGGCTCGCCGTGGACCAAGCGGGTGACCGGGCGCACTCGGATGATCATGCGCCTCGAAGGCGAGCAGCTCCGGCCGGGCGACGCGCTGGCGACCGACGCTGCCGCGGCGCTGCTCTTGATCGCGATGAACGTCGCGCCCGAGGCAGAGAACGAGTTCAACGAATGGTACAATAGCGAACACCTGCCGGCCCTCGCCGGGGTGCCGGGGGTGCTGTGCGCGCGGCGCTACCGCGGCAGCGGGGCGACGCAGCGCTATGCCGCGATCTACCATTTCGCCAACCCCGACGTGCCGAATTCGGCCGCCTGGAAGACCGCCGGCGGCACGCCGTGGACCGAACGCATGCGGCCGCATTTCCGTGATTTCCTGCGCCTCGACTGCGGCAAGTACACGCGAAGATAGATTTACAATGAGACAGCGAGGCAGCGAGAAGAGAGTCCGGGCGTGCTCACCTCGTTGCCTCATTGCCTCATTGTAAATTTTTCCTGCGAGACGGAAGGGTGAGGACATGAACCGGCTTGACGGCAAGGTGGCGCTGGTTTCCGGGGCGGCGCGCGGCATCGGCGGCGAGACGGCGCGGCTGATGGTCGAGGCCGGCGCCAAGGTGGCGATCGGCGACGTGCTTGACGAAAAGGGCCGTGAGACCGCTCGCGCCCTCGGCGGTGACACGCTCTATCTCCACCTCGACGTGACGACTGAAGAGGACTGGAACGCTGCCGTCGCGGCGACGGTCGCCCGCTTCGGCAGGCTCGACATCCTGGTCAACAACGCCGGGCTGTTTCTCGGCAAGGACATCGAGAGCGCGAGCCTCGCCGAGTGGCAGCGTCTCAGCGCGGTCAACCTGACCGGCGTCTTCCTCGGCACCAAGCTGTGCCTGCCGGCACTGCGCGAGGCCGCGCAGCAGAGCCCGCACGGCAGTGCCATCGTCAACCTTGCCTCGACGGCCGGGATCGTCGGGTCGACGCAGGACCCGCTTTATTCGATGACCAAGGGCGGCGTAACGCTGTTCACCAAATCGGCGGCGCTCGAATTCGCCCGCAAAGGCTATCGCATCCGGGTCAATTCGATGCACCCCGGGACGATCGACACAGACATGGGCGACCAGGTGCTGGTCACTCGCGCCCGCAACCTCGGCACCAACGACATCGAGGCGGCGCGCCGTCAGGTCATCGACCGGCTGCCGATCGGCCGGATGGGGACGCCGCTCGACATCGCCCGGGGGATCGTCTTCCTCGCCTCCGACGACGCCGCCTTCATGACCGGCGCCGGCCTCGTCATCGACGGCGGTATCACCGCGCAGTGACGCGGCCGCATCGATCTGTGGCACGATGGATGCGAGGGGAGGAGGCCGCCCGATGAAGCTCGCGATACCCGATCTGATCTCGAACTCGTATTTCCCGGCGCTGGCTGCGGCCGAGCTCGGGTTTTTCGAGCGCGAGGGGCTCGACGTCGCGGCCGAGCTGATCTTTCCGGTCGATCGCGCCTACCAGGCGCTGCGCGACGGCGCGGTCGATTTCGTCGGCGGCGCGGCGCACGGGGCGCTGGCGGCGTTTCCCGAGTGGCGCGGCGTCAAGCTGCTCGGCGCGCTGGCGCAGGGCATGTACTGGTTTCTCGTGATGCGCGCCGATCTCCGCATCGCGCGCGGCGATCTGGCGGCGCTCAAGGGCCGCCGGATTGGCGCGGCGCCCTGGGTCGATATGGGGCTGCGCGACCTCCTCATCGCCGCCGGGCTTGACCCCGAGCGCAACGACATCTGCATCGGCCCGGTGCCGGGGGCGACGGGTTCGAGCGTCAATTTCGGACTGACCGCGGCCGAGGCGCTCGAAAAGGGCGCGATCGACGGGTTCTGGGCCAACGGCATGGCGACCGAGATCGCGGTGACGCGCGGCACGGGCACGATCGTCCTCGACGTGCGGCGCGGCGACGGGCCGGCCGGCTCATTCGACTACACGATGCCGGTGCTAGCGACGACTGACACTCTCATCGAGCGCTCGCCCGATGTGGCCGCGGCGGCGCTGCGCGCGCTCGTCGCAGCGCAGCAGGCGCTGAAGGCGGATGCCGCGCGGGCGACCGAGGTCGGCGCCAGACGCTTCCCGCCACGCGAGGCGGGGCTGATCGCCGGCATTGTCCTCCGCGATCTGCCGTTCTACGACGCCGCGATCGGCGAGCAATCGGTCGCGGCGATCAACGCGTTCGCCCGCCGCATGGGTGTGCTCGACGGCGATCCGGCCTACGGCGACATCGTCGCGACGCAATTTGCCGGTCTCTGGCATCAGGGCGCGTGAGCAGGAGAGGGAAGACGATGCGGACCGGCGCGGAATACCGCGAAGCGCTGCGCGACGGGCGCAAGGTCTGGGTGCTCGGCGAGGGTCTTGTCGCCGACGTGACGACGCACCCGGCGACCTCTGCGATGGTCGAGGAATACGTCGCCTGGTACGATCGCCACTTCGACCCGGCCTGGCAGGACATCCTTTTCGCGCCGCCCGCCGCCAGCCGCAAGCGGATCGCCTGGGCCTATTTTTTGCCGAAAACCTCGGACGATCTGATCGGCATGGGCCGGTCGTTCGCCAAGACGCTCTTCCATTCCGCCGGCAACATCACCCACACCCCGGCCTATGGCCATCTGATCTCGATGGGCGTCATGACCGCGGTGCAGCAGCGCAACGTCTCGGAAGAGCAGATCGCCGACGCCACCGCCTATCGCGAGATGATCGCCGAGAGCGGGCGGTTTCTGACGTTCTGCGGCGGCGCGGCGCCGATCGGTTTCCGGCTGCGCGAGGACCCGCGCGAGCGGGCGGCGCTGCGCATCGTGCGCGAGACCGACGCCGGACTCGTCATCAGCGGCCGGGTCGGCATGCATACAAGTCCCGCCTATGCCGAGGACGTCTACATCGGCGCGTTGAACGGCATCCAGATCGGCGAGCACCACGCCAGCTTTATCGTCCCGGTCGCCGCGCCGGGGGTCACCACGGTGTGCCGCAAGATCGCCGCCCGCCCGGCAAGCCGGTTCGCCGCGCCGCTGTCGAGCCGGTTCGACGAGCTCGATGGCCAGATGTGGCTCGACGAGGTGTTCGTGCCCTGGGAGCGCGTCTTTCTTGTCGAGCCGACGCCCGAGCCGATCGCCACCTGGCTGTTGTGGCATCACCTCTACGGCTGGCTCGCCAAGGCTGAGTTCGCC
>DASYUS010000124.1:0-7983 GCA_036000945.1 Allostellaceae bacterium | reverse complement strand
CGGGATCGATGTCAAACTCCCCGGCATGGTCGTCGCGGTGATCCGCGACTGCCCGGTCCAAGGCGGCAAGATCAAGAGTTTTGACGCCGCCAGGGTCGCCGGCATGCGCGGCGTCAAGAAGGTCGTGCCGGTCGGCGACAGCGCCGTCGCGGTCGTCGCCGACATGTTCTGGAACGCCAAAACCGCGCTCGCGGCATTGCCGGTCGTGTGGGATGAAGGCCCCAACGCCAAGACCGACAGCGCGATGATCGCCAATATGCTGAAGGAAGGGCTCGACGCCAATGAGGCCTTTGTCGGCCACAAGGCGGGGGACGCCAAAGCGGCGATCGCCGGCGCCGCCAAGGTGGTAGAGGCGGCCTACAGCTATCCCTACCAGAGCCATGCTCCGATGGAGCCGATGAACACGACGGCGCTCTACACGCCGGAGAAGTGCGAGGTCTGGTGCCCGACGCAGAACGCCGAGGCGGCGCTGGCCGCGGTCGCCGAGACCAGCGGTCTGCCGGTCGCCAAATGCGACGTGCACAAGGTGATCCTCGGCGGCGGCTTCGGCCGCCGCGGCCGCGCCGATTACGTCCAGCAGGCCGTCAAGATCGCGATGCAGATGCCGGGGACGCCGGTCAAGCTGGTCTGGACGCGTGAAGAAGACATGACGCACGGTTTCTACCACCCGATCACGATGTGCAAGCTGCGCGGCGGGCTCGATGCCGCCGGCAATCTCGTCGGCTGGCAGATGCGCATCTCCGGGCAGTCGATCCTCGCCGCGCTGCTGCCGCAAAACCTGAAGGACGGCATGGACCCGGTCGTCTTCCAGGGGCTCAGCCCGGACGGCGCCGAAGGCCAATTTGCCTATAAGATCCCGAACGTGCTGATCGATCATGCGATGCGCAACCCGCCGGTGCGGCCCGGCTTCTGGCGCGGCGTCAACACCAACCACAATGCGATCTACAGCGAGTGCTTTATCGACGAGCTGGCGCACGCGGCCGGGCAGGACCCGCTTGAATTCCGCCGCAAGATGATGAAGCCCAAGCATCTTGCCGTGCTCAACGCCGCCGCCGAGCGGGCGGCCTGGGGCAAGGCCCCTGCCGGGGTCTATCAGGGACTGGCGCAATTCATGGGCTATGGCAGCTATGTCGCGGCCGTCGCCGAGGTGTCGGTCAGCAAGGAGGGCAAGCTGCAGATCCAGCGCATCGTCGCCGCGACCAATCCCGGCCACGCGGTCAACCCGGCGCAGATCGAGCGGCAGGTCGCCGGCTCCTTCGTCTACGGCCTGTCGGCGATGCTCTACGGCGAATGCACGGTGAGCAACGGGGCGATCGAGCAGACGAATTTTGATACCTACAACGTCATGCGCATCGACGAGATGCCCAAGGTCGAGGTCGTCATCGTGCCGACCGGCGATTTCTGGGGCGGTGTCGGCGAGCCGACAATTGCGGTTGCGGCGCCGGCTGTCCTTAACGCGATCTTCGCGGCGACCGGCAAACGCATCCGCACCTTGCCGCTGATGAACCACGATCTGAGCACCGCCGCCTGAAGGCTACGCCGGGTGCCGGCGGTGGCGGTGCTGGGTCGACGGCGGCGCAAACACATCGCGTGCCGGACGATCGCCGGGACGGCAGTTCTGGTCGTCCTGGCCAGCGCGGCGCCGATGCGCGGGCGGGCGGCGGAGGCGCCCCCGGGAGCCAGCTCGTGTTCCGGCTGCCACGCCTCCGGCAGTTCGGTCGAGACGCCGGTGCCGCGCCTCGCCGGTCGCCCAGCCGCGGAGATCGCTGCAGCGATGCAGGCGTTTCGCGCCGGAAGCCGCCCGGCGACCGTCATGGACCGCATCGCCAAGGGCTTTACGGAGGCAGAGATTGCGGCGATCGCGGCATGGTACGCCGCACGGAACGACTGAGGCGGCGACGGCAGTGAACGGTTGCCGGACCACACGTCGCGCAGTGCTGAAAGGCGCCTCCGCCGCCCTCGCTGCACCGCTGCTGCGCCCGGCGCTGGCGCAGGGGGCCGCCGGCCGGGTCGTCGTGATCGGCGGCGGCTTTGCCGGCGCGACCTGCGCCCGCACCCTGAAGCGCCTCGATCCGCGGCTTGCCGTGACATTGGTCGAGCAGAGCCGGGTCTTCACCGCCTGCCCGTTCAGCAACGAGGTGATCGCCGGTCTGCGCGACTTGCGCGAGCAGCAATTCGGCTACGACAAGATCGCCGCGACCGGCGTCGCGCTGACCGTGGCGGCGGCAACCGGGGTGAACCCGCAGACCCGTACCGTGACGCTGGCCGACGGCACGCAGCTCGCCTACGACCGGCTCGTGATGGCACCCGGCATCGACCTGCGCTGGGGCGCCGTGCCCGGCTACGACGAGGCCGCCGCCGAGCAGATGCCGCACGCCTGGAAGGCCGGGGCGCAAACCCTGCTGCTGCAACGGCAGCTCGAAGCGATGGAAGACGGGGGGCTCGTCGTCATCGCGGCGCCGGCCAACCCCTTTCGCTGCCCGCCCGGACCGTATGAGCGGGCCAGCCTGATCGCGCACTACCTGAAAACAAAAAAACCCCGCTCGAAACTGATCGTCCTCGACGCCAAGGACGCGTTCTCGAAGCAGAAGCTGTTTCAAAATGCGTGGGCGGCGCTCTACCCCGGCCTCATCGAATGGGTGTCGCTCTCGGCGGGCGGCAAGGCGACGTCGGTCGATCCGAAGGCAATGACGATCGCCACCGACTTCGAGACCCATAAGCCGGCCGTCGCCAACGTGATCCCGCCGCAGAAGGCTGGGCATATCGCCGATCTCGCCGGCGTCGCCGACCGCAGCGGCTGGTGCCCGATCGATCCGGCGACATTCCAATCGACGCTGCAGCCGAACATCCACGTCATCGGCGACGCGGCGATCGCCGGTGCGATGCCGAAATCCGCCTTCGCCGGCAACGCCGAGGCCAAGGTATGCGCCGCCGCGGTCGCGGCGCTGCTCGCCGGCGGCACGCCCCAGACGCCGAAGCTGATCAACACCTGCTACAGCCTGGTGGCGCCGGATTACGGCATCTCGGTCGCGGGGGTGTACCATCCGGCCAACGGGCAGCTCGCCGAAATCGCCGGCGCCGGCGGGGTCAGCCCGCTCGACGCGCCGGCGGCGGTGCGGGCGCAGGAGGCGCAGATCGCGAATGGCTGGTTCCGGACGATCACCGCCGAGGTCTTCGGCTGAACGGCTCCGCAGGACGGCGCTCGCCGGTCTCGCGAGCCTGCTGCTCACGGGGTCCGACGCCGGGCTGGCGCCGTATGAGATCGTCGGCGACGCCATTCCGGTGTCACTCACCGGCCGGCCGGGCGATCCGGTGCAGGGGCGGGCCATCGTCACGAACCGCCAGGTCGGGCTGTGCCTGTTGTGCCATTCCGGCCCGTTCCCCGAGCAGGTTCAGCAGGGCAATCTGGCGCCCAGCCTCGCCGGCGCCGGCGCGCAGCTGTCGCCGGGACAATTGCGGCTGCGCATCGTCGATGCCGGCCGCCTCAACGCGGACACGATCATGCCGCCCTATTACCGCACGGCAGGCCTCAGCCGGGTCGCCGCACCATATATCGGCAAGCCGATCCTCAGCGCCGAGCAGGTCGAGGATGTCGTCGCCTTTCTCGCGACGTTAACGGAGTAGCGAATGGGTCGGAACAGCCAATGGCAGATCCGGTAAGCCGTCGCGGCGTTCTCGCCGGTGCCGGCCTCCTGGCCCTCTTGCCGCAAGCCCCGGCGCGCGCCACGCCGCAGGCGATGCAGGAGGCGATGCGCGCCATCGTCGGCACCGCCACCCCGCGCGAAGGCAGGGTTCGGCTCGATGTGCCGCCGCTGGTCGAGAACGGCAATGCCGTGCCGCTGACCGTCTCGGTCGACAGCCCGATGAGCGAGAGCGACCATGTCAAGGCGATCCACATTCTCAACCAGAAAAACCCCCAGCCGCATGTGATCTCGATCGCGCTCGGGCCGCGCGCCGGGCGGGCGATGGTGCGGACCCGAATCAAGCTCGCCGACTCGCAGCAGGTCGTCGCCATTGCCGAGATGAATGACGGCTCGCTCTGGACCGGTACGGCGGATGTCGTCGTCACGCTTGCCGCCTGCGTCGAGGACGTCCGGTGATGCCGCGCACGCTGATCCACGTTCCGCCAAAGGCAAAGCGCGGCGAGATCATCGAGATCAAGACGCTGATCTCGCATCCGATGGAGAGCGGCTTCCGGGTCGGCCCCAACGGCGCGTTGATCCCGCGCGACATCATCACGCATTTCACCTGCACCTATAACGGCGTCGAGATCTTCCGGGCCGAGTTGTCGCCGGCGATCGCCGCCAACCCGTTCATCGCGTTCTTCACGACGGCGACGGAGAACGGCACGCTCGAATTCCGCTGGACCGGCGACAACGAATTTGCCGCCGCCGGGACGGCCTCAATCACGGTCGAATGACGGGACCGTCCGCGCGGCTCGTTCTGGTGATTGCCGCGTTCAGCCTCGTGGCCGGTACGGCGGCCGAGATCCCGCTGGCGGAGCGCCGCTCCGGCTACGACTTCATGGGCCGCGAATTGCGGGCCATGCAGGACGACGATGCCGCCAATCCCGGCATGCTGGCCGTGCTCGACGGCGAGGCGCTGTGGAACCGGGTGGACGGCGACGCCGGCAAATCCTGCGCGAGCTGCCATGGCGACGCGGCTTCCAGCATGAAAGGCGTCGCGGCGCGCTATCCGGCATTCGATCCGGCGCAAGGTCGGCCGGTCGATCTCGAACAGCGCATCAATCTGTGCCGGACCGAGCGCCAGCAGGCGGCGGCGCTGCCGCCGGAGAGCCCGGAGCTAGTCGCCGTTACGGCCTATGTCGCACACCAATCGAAGGGTCAGCCAATCTCGGTCGCCGACGATGCGCAGACCCGTCCGTTCATCGCCAAAGGCCGCGAGATGTTCACGCGCCGCCAAGGCCAGCTCAACCTCTCTTGCGGGCAATGCCACGACGACAACTGGGGCCGCCGGCTCGCCGGCTCGGTGATCCCGCAGGCCCATCCGACCGGCTATCCGCTCTATCGGCTGGAATGGCAGCAGCTGGGTTCGCTGCGGCGGCGGCTGCGCAATTGCCTAGTGGGGATGCGTACCGAACCCTACGGCGCCGACGCGCCGGAAATCGTCGACCTCGAATTGTATCTCGCCTGGCGCGCCCGCGGCCTGCCGCTCGAGACCCCGGCCGTGCGCCCTTAGGCCGGACCGATAAATTTTTTCTCTCCGGCCGAAGCTAGTCCCGGCATACTGACCACAGCCTGCAAAACCGCATCGGCTGCTGAGGGCCGAAGCGGCGGGCGCAACTGGTTCTGATGAGGAGAGAACGGAATGTTCAGTCATATCGTGGTCGGGAGCAACGACATCGCTCGGTCCAAGAAGTTCTACGATGCGCTGTTTGCCGCGATCGGGGCGCAGCCGGGGACCGAGGTGCGCGAGGGCCGGATCGCCTACAGTCACAACGGCACCCGCTTCATTGTGACCAAGCCGAACGACGGCAAGCCGGCCACGTCGGCCAACGGCGGCACGATCGGCTTTGCGATAGGCGATACCAAACTGGCTGAGGCGTGGCACAAAGCCGGGGTCGCAAACGGCGGCACCTCGATCGAAGACCCGCCGGGCGTGCGTCCCAACGGGGCGTATCTCGCTTACCTTCGTGATCCGGACGGCAACAAGCTGGTCGCGGTAGCCCGTCCGGCTGCTTGACCTTTTGAACTGGGGGACCGCCCGTTCACGGGCGGTCCTCCGGCGCAACTGCAGCAACCGGCGGCCGGCGCCGGCCGCTCAGGCGGGAAGGGGCCAGCCGACCCAGTTGCACAGGGCTTCGCCCATGACGAGGTCGAGGTCGCGGCCCTTCAGCCACGGCAGTTCTTCGGTGAACACCGTCACGCATTGCCGCCAGGAGCAAGGCATCCGCGTGATGTCGGTGCCCCACAACATCCGCGTCGGCCCGAACGCGTCGAAGCAGCGGTGCAGGTGCCGGTGGAAGCTGCGGAACGGATAGGCGTCTTCCGCGTAGCCGGGCTGGCCGGTCGCCTTGACCGCGATGTTGGGGTATTTGGCCAGCGCCAACAGCTCGGGCTGGAAGCGCCAGGCGGAGTCGCCACGGCTCCCCGGCGGCACGGCCAGGTGGTCGACGATCAGTTTGAGCCCGGGGTGACGTTCGGCGATCCGGGCGACCGTCGGCAGGAACAGCGCGGCGGCGAGCGCCACCGGCACGCCAGCCCGCTCGGCTGCCGGCCACAGCCAATCGAGGCTGCCGTCGGTCATCCACTCGCGCTTGTGCCGCTCGTTGAAATAGAAGCGCAGGCCGAGCATGCCCGGCCGCTGTTTCCAACCCGCGACGAGGTCAGGGCCCCGCGGATCGTCGAGGTAGAACCATCCCATGATGGCGAAGCGCCCGGGGTATTTGGCGACCGCCGCCTGGGCCAATTCGTTCGAGTCGGGGTCCCACAGCACCGGGTGGACCAGCGCCCGGTCGACGCCGGCCTCGTCCATAGCGGCGATCGCCTGTTCCGCGGAGAATGGCTCCTGGCGATGTTGCGGGGACGGCGTCCCCTTTTCCCAGAGATGGATCTGGCCATCGACGATCAGCATCGGCGTATCCTTTTGACGTGACGATATTCGGCGGCCTCAGTTCGCCAGCCCGGCAACGGGAACCCGCAGGGAGCCGCGACCCCGCGCGTTCAGCATCCGCCGCGCGTCGTCCGCGCGCCCGGCGCCGAGGTAGGCGTTCAGCAGGGTAAACTCGACCAGGTCGAGCTGCGCGCGGCTGCCGCCGATGCGTTCGAGTTCGCCGGCAATCGGTCGAAGCGCAGCGATTGCGGCGGCGAAATCGCCGCGCGCAAAGGCGGCAAAGGCGTGCGCCACCGCGGGAACCAGGGGGCCGGAGGGATAACGGCCTTGGCGCCCGAGGTCGTCGATCTGCCCGGCCCGCGCCTCCAGCGCCGCGTCATCACCGGCGACGGCCAGCGCGAGGGCGATGTGCAGGTCGGAAAAGGCCGCGCCGGCGCGCGGAAACGCGCCTGTCGCGAAGTCGTGCATGATGCGCCATGCGGCCGCGTCGCGCTGGTATCCGGCGAGTTCCCAGCGCCACAGAAAGGACACCGCATCGTTCAGCTTGCCGCGCGGCGGCCCGCTGTGCACGTCGGGTGCGAAAGCTTCCCGGAACATGCGCAACGCCGCGGGCGGATCGCCGGCCTCGAGGTGGCCGAGCGCGAGGTGCCAGCTCAAATGGCTGTAGAGCGCGCCATCACGCGGATAGGTCGGAAGCCAGGACGCCAGAAAGGCGCAGGCCGCCTCGGCATCGCCCGTCTCATAGAAGAGATGGGCGCGGGCGTGCGCCGCCCAGGGGTTCTTCGGATTTTGCGCGAGGGACCGATCGATCTTCGGGCGGGCGGCATCGCGCTGACCATTCTCGGAGAGCGCCATGCCATGATGGGCCGTGAACCACCAATCGTCGCCGTAGCTCGGGGCCAGCCCGTCGAGCAGGTTCAGCAGCATGCGCTTCTGTCCGGCGCGGCCGGAACTGCCGATCAGGCCGTTGGTGAAGGCGGCGGTGCCGAGCACGATGGCGTCACGCGGCCAGGCGTTCAGATGTACCGGCAGCGCGGTGAGCGCGGCCTCGGCGTCGCCCGCCACAAGCCGGTCGAAAAATGCGACATGGCTCTTTTCTCGCGCCGAGAGACCGTTGGCGAGCGAATTGGCCGCCGCCATCGATGCGCGGGCTGCCGCCGCATCGCGCTCCAGCAGCAGGTGCGCCTTGGCGGCATGACAGAGGGCAAAGCCGGGATCGGCCGCGATGGCGCGATCGAACGCCTCGACCGCGCCGGGGTACATGGTAAGCTTCGCCTCACAGCCCTGGACGTAGGCATCCCGCGCGACGGACGAGGCAGTGGACAACGGAAGTTCGTATCGGTCCGTCAACATGATCGATCCTCGACGCGGAACCCGCCGCCAACGATACGACGGGGCGCCGCGCGCGCG
>DASYUS010000123.1:0-1595 GCA_036000945.1 Allostellaceae bacterium | reverse complement strand
ACGCCGCCGGGGCCGACCATGGTCGTCCACCAGCCGGGGTTGCCGGTGATCGGATGCGGGTCGGCGACATACTGGTCGCCAGTCAGCGCATGGCAGATCAGGATTGCGTTGCTGCGCTCCGGATTGAGCTGGCCATAGGTCTGGTAGGCGATCGTGAACGGGCCAAGCTCGACCCCGCAATCGAGCGGCAACGGCTCGGCAATCGCCAGGCTGTACCCGGGCCAGTCATCGCCGGGCCGCCGTAACCGAGGTGCAGTCAAGATCGACAATGGATGCTCTGGGCGAAGATTTCACGACCGGGGCGGGCGGCGCCGACGCCCGCCGCGCGGTCGGCGGCAGCGCGGCGCACGCCCCTAGCTATGGATCGGGGGCCAGCCATGTCAACGTTTTCTTTGCTTTTACCGACCTGGAATCCTAGTACTATCGCCGTCCCGGCAGCGATTGAAACCATGTCAGATATCTCGTCCGATCTTGAACAGTTGCGCCGACGCATCGACGGGATTGACGACAGGCTGCAGGATCTCTTGATCGAGCGCATCGACATCGTCGCACGCGTCGCCGCGCACAAGCGCAGCGAGGGCGGCGTCGCCGCGCACCAGCCGGCGCGCGAGGCCGAGATCATCCGCCGGCTGATTTCCCGCAACCACGGCGGCTTCCCCGCGGCGACGCTGGTGCGGATGTGGCGCGAACTGCTCGCGGCAACCGTACGCTTGCAGCGTAATGTGACGATCGCCGTCTACGCGCCGCCCGAAGCGCCGGGGTTCTGGGACCTGGCTCGCGACCATTACGGCAGCCACACGCCGATGCTGCCTTACGGCTCGACCGGACAGGTCATCCGCGCGGTGACCGAGCGCCAGGCCGCGATCGGCGTCTTGCCGATGCCGCAGGAAGGGGATCCTGACACGTGGTGGCGCAATCTCCTGTCGACGCACGGTGCCGCGCCGCATGTCATCGCCCGGCTGCCGTTTGGCGCGCGCGGCAACTCGCGCGCCGACCACGGCGACGCGCTCGCCATCGGCAGCATCGCCCAGCAGGACACCGGCCGGGACCGCACGCTGTTCGCCACCGAAAACGCGCCCGACATCAGCCGCGGCCGCATGTTCGCGACGCTGTCGGCGCTGGGCCTCGAATGCACGTTCATGGCGTCGTGCGAGCAGGCCGACGGGGTCAATACGCTGATCGAGGTCGAGGGGTTCGTCCCGGCTTCGGATCCGCGTCTCGACAGTTTCCGCGCGCAGCTCGGGTCGGCGCTCTACCGGCTGCTGCAGTTTGGCGGCTATGCCGTGCCGCTGTCGGCCGCCGAGCTGTCGCCGCCGAGCCTAGCCCTGGCTGGTGTCGACGCCGCCGCAGCCACAGGTTGAGCCGATGACCAGCGCGCCCGCCCCGATCCCCGGACCGGGCATCCTCGACATCGCCCCCTATATCGGCGGCGAGGCGAACGTGCCCGGGGTCGAGCGGCCGATCCGCCTCGCGTCGAACGAAAGCGCGCTCGGCCCCAGCCCCAAGGCGGTGGCCGCCTATCGCGCGCTGGCCGGCGAGATCCACCGCTATCCCGATGGCACCGCGGCGGAGTTGCGCGAGGTGCTCGGCCGCCA
>DASYUS010000122.1:0-4593 GCA_036000945.1 Allostellaceae bacterium | reverse complement strand
ACACACCCTCCGAACGCGCCCGCGTGCAGGGCTGGTTTTCGAGCGTCTTCGGCGTCGCCGCGATCGTCGGGCCGGCGCTCGGCGCCTTCCTCGTCGAGCACGTCCATTGGTCGGTCGTCTTCTGGGTCAATTTGCCGATCGGCATCGTCAGCATCGCGATGTTCTGGCTCTTCCTCAACGAGCGGGTCGAGCGTCGCGAGCACCGCATCGATTATCTCGGCGGTGGCTTATTGGTGATCGGCATCGGTGCCCTGATGCTCGCCCTGGTGCAGGCGGGCAGCCTCGACGGCATCAACATCGCAGGGCTGGTCGCGGTCGGGGCCGGCGCCCTTGTCTGGCTCGTCCTGCACGAGGGGCGGACACGAGAGCCGATGTTCCCCTTCAATCTGTGGGGCCGCCGGGTCGTCTGGCTGAGCAACCTTGCCGGCTTCGGCGCGGCGGCGGTGATGATGGCGGTCACCGCCGTCCTGCCCGCCTATGTCCAGGGCGTGATGGGGCGGAGCCCGGGCCTCGCCGGGTTTGTCGTCGGCGCTGCCTCGGTCAGCTGGATGTTTGCTTCGATCGCGGCCGGGCGGCTGATGATCCGCACCTCATATCGGCTGACCGCGGCGATCGGCGGCGCTGCGCTGGTCGCCGGCAGCCTGATGTTGTTGATGCTCGATGCATCAAGCCCGCCGCTGCTCGCCGCCGGCGCCGCCTTCATGATCGGGATCGCGATGGGGTTCTGCAACACGACCTTTCTTGTCGCGATCCAGGCAACGGTCGGCTGGAGCGAGCGCGGCATCGCCACCGGCTCGCAGATGTTCATGCGGATGATCGGCCAGGCGGTCGGCGCCGCGCTGTTGGGCGCGATGCTCAACTGGGGCGTCAACCGCCACCTCCCCGGCGCCGGCGATGCGGTCAACCACCTGCTGCACCCGGCCTTGCGCCACACCTTGGCGCCCGGTGAGATCGCGCGGCTTGGCGACGCCTTTGCGCTGTCGGCGCAAGAGGCTTTTCTCGTCGTCGTGTTGACCGCGGTGGCGACGCTCGTCCTCACGCTTGCGCTGCCGCGCCGGCTCAGCCCCACCCACCCGGATTAAGGCGCCGAGGCTCTCGCCAGCGCCGCCTTGTAGGCTTTGACCGCGGCGGCAAAGCCCATCACCAGCGCGTCGGCGGTCAGCTCGTGGCCGATCGACGCCTCGGCGAGCGACGGCAACGCCGCGACGAGGGCCGGCAGGTTTTCGAGGTTGAGGTCGTGGCCGGCATTGACGACGAGGCCGAGATCGGCGGCGCGCGCCGCGGTCTCGGCGCAGGCGCGCAACAGCTCCGCAGGTCTGCCGGCGCGGAAAGCGGCGGCGTATGAGCCCGTGTAGATCTCCACGCCATCGGCGCCGACGTTGTGCATCCGCGCGACCGCGGCGGGATCGGGGTCGACGAAGAGGATCACCCGGCAGCCAAGCGGTTTCAGCTCGGCCAGCGCACGATCGACCAACCCTTGCTGTGCGGCGTCGAGCTTCCACCCCTCCTCCGAGGTGAAGGCGTCCGGGCTGTCGGGCACCAGCGTGCATTGCTCGGGGCGGACCTCACGGACGATCTCGATCAGCCGCTCGTCGGGATAGCCCTCGATGTTGAGCTCGCAGGCCGGGCGCCACGGCCGCATCAGCGTCGCCAGGGCCGGCACGTCGGCACGGCGGATGTGCCGCTCGTCGGGCCGCGGGTGCACCGTCAACCCGTCGGCGCCGGTTTCATGGGCAAGCCGGGCGAAATCGAGGATATCCGGCACCCCGGTATGCCGCGAGTTGCGCAACAGCGCGATCTTGTTGAGGTTCACTGAAAGGCGGGCCATAGCGCACTATAGGCGCGCAGCACGCCCCGAAAAAGTGCGACAAACGGCGGCCGACCGCTCCCTATTGGTGATCTTGACGATGCCGGCGGGGGATCGAAACCCGCCGCTGCCCCGTTCCTTGAGCAAGTGATTTCCGCAACAGACCATCGAGATCATGGACCAGCACACCGTCTTGAGCCCGGAGAAAGCCCGCGCCGGCCGGAAAAGCGGGGTGGTTCGCTATGTCCTGACGGTATCGCTGCTGCTGGTTGTTATTCTATTCGCGGTAGCCTATGTGATCTCGGTCTAACCGGAGAAAATTGATGAATGTGCTCCGCTGTGGGGTCGTCGTTGCCCTGGCGTTCGGCGGCTTGTGCGGCTGTGTCGCGGGCGCACCGCAGCGGGCGAGCGACATTCAGAACCTGAACGCGATCAGCGACGATATCGCCGCGGTGCGAATGACCCAGTCGGAAAACATCCGCAGCCGGGATCCCAACATGCGTTCGACGATCCCGCGCACCTACCAGGTCAACGACACGCGATAGGCCCGGCGGCTTGGGCCTGAGCGGCCGCGCCATCATATACCGGCGATGACAAGCTTTCTCACCGTCCTCCTCGTGCTCGCCATGCTCGGCGTCCTCGGGATTCTTGGCATGGGGGTGGCGACGATGATCCGCGGCGGCGACGCGCGGCGCTCGAATAAGCTGATGCAGGCGCGCGTCGTGATGCAGGCGGTAGCGCTGCTGGTGCTGGCGCTCTTGATGCTGCTCGCCGCCGGCGGCCACCGCTAAGCCGGCGATGGTGCGGCTGACCCGGATCTACACGCGGGGCGGCGACAAGGGGGAAACCTCGCTCGGCGACGGCAGCCGGGTGGCGAAAGCGGCGCTGCGCGTCGAGGCCTTTGGCACGGTCGACGAGGCCAACGCCGCGATCGGCCTGGTGCGGCTGCACGTCGATGCCGAAGCCGACGCGATGCTGGCCCGCATCCAGAACGAGCTGTTCGATCTCGGCGCCGATCTGTGCACGCCGGAAGACGGCCGGCGCGCCGCCGGAGCCTTGCGCATCGTCGCTGCGCAAGTTGCCCGCCTCGAACGCGAAATCGACGCGATGAACGCGGATCTGCGGCCGCTCGATTCGTTCATCCTGCCGGGCGGCAGCCCCGGCGCGGCCTATCTCCATCTCGCGCGCACCGTCACGCGGCGTGCCGAGCGCCTGGTCTGCGCCTTGGCTGCGGCCGAGAAGGTCAACCCCGAGGCGGTCAAATACCTCAACCGCCTCTCCGACCACCTGTTCGTGCTGGGCCGGCGGGTCAACGACAACGGCGCGCGCGACGTGCTGTGGCAGCCCGGCGCAACCCGCTGAAGTTTGACGTGTCCGATTAAGCTGGCAGCTTGTCACCATCGGGCGGCGCGTCGACATCGAACGCGTTGACGACGCCCGACAGCATCGCGAAATAGCCGGCAAACGCGGTCATCTCGACGAGCCAGGGCGTGCCGTGGCGCTTTTGCAGCCGGTCGAACAGGGCCTGGTCGACCCGGTTGACGCGGCGCAGCTGGCGCACGTAATTGACGATGTCGCGCTCGTCCTCGCCGAGCGCGGCGGGATCGCCCTTGGCGCGCAGGATGTCGATCGTCGCCTCCGGCACGCCGGCGCGACGGGCCGCCCCGACCTGCGCCGACCAGACGTAGCGAGCCTCGCTCTCGCGCACCGAGGCGAGGATCGCGTGCGACAAGAGGCGCGGCTCGACGATCGTGCCGCCGCGGTTGAACTTGACGAACTGCAACATCCGCTCGGCGAGCGGCGGGCTGTGCAGCAGCATGCTGAACGGCCCGCGGATTTGGCCGAAGACGCCGATGACGTCGTCGGCGATGTGTTGATGCTGGGCCGGAACGTCGGCCTTGCCGGTGATCGGCGCTACGCGAGGCATGTGTCTCCTCCTTTTCGATAAATCTCCGTCGTTCCCGCGCAAGCGGGAACCCAGGGCAAACGTCCGCCCTGGGCCCCCGCTTCCGCGGGGGCGACGAGTGTAGTTGATCCTAGAGACCGGCGTAGGGCTTGCCCCACTGGTCCTGGTAGACGACGTCCTGCAACGGCCCGCGGCCCAACGGCCCGAAACGGCCCATCGGCCAGCCGATCGGCAGGATCGCGTAGGAATGGGCGCCGGGTGGCAGGCCGAAGATCGCATCGACCTCCTTGCCGTAGCCGGTATGCCGCGTCGTCAGCGTCGTGCCGAGCCCGAGCGCGCGGCAGGCGAGGCACATGTTTTGTACCGCGCCATAGATCGACGAGCCGGCGGTGCGGCCCGGGTTTTCGCCGTCTTCGAGGCAGGCGACGATCCACACCGGCGCCTCGTGGTAATGGTCGGTGAGGTATTTGACGGCGGCGTTCTGGCGCTGGTAGCGGGCTGCGTCGGAGCCGGGCGGCGGCGCGCTCGAGGCATAGCGCGGCCCGACGTTCTCGTCATAGAGCCGGGCGTAATAGGCCTGCACCTTCTTCTTCACCTCGGGATCCTTGACCACGAGAAAGCGCCAACGCTGCGTGTTGCCGCCCGAGGGCGCCCATTGCCCGGCCTGGAGGATCGTGTTGATCAGCTGGTCGGGCACGGGATCGGGCTTGAGGCGGCGCATCGCCCGCATCGTGCTCATGATCTCGAAGATTTCGGGCATCGCGTTCTCCTGTCTAATGGAATTGGCAGGACTGTAGCCGGTGGGATGGGCTGGGCGAAGCGAAACCCATCATCTTGAATTCACAATGAGACGGCGAGGCGACGAGATTGTTGTGCCGCA
>DASYUS010000121.1:0-9678 GCA_036000945.1 Allostellaceae bacterium | reverse complement strand
ATCGCGTTCCTGACGAACGGCGGGACCTGCTCATCAACCCCTCGGCCGCCGATCGGCGGGAACCCAGGGTTCCCGCTTTCGCGGGAATGAAGAATTCGATTTGAAGCCACCACGCTCCAGGGATGATCTCGTTCACGTCGGTCTGAGACCGATCCGTCATTCCCGGAGCATGGGAAGCCCAGGCAACCGATACGGCTTTATGTCCCTCGACCCGCGCTCTTGCAGGGGGTGACGGGCGATGCGACAACCGTGAACTTCGGCCTTGCGTCGGGGCGGAAAGACCTGACTCGATCGGTCGATCGACAACTTCAATTCGAAAGAGGTCGCATTTCCGGGCGATGGCGGGTGGCCCCGCCCGGCGCCTATCGCTGCTTCAGTTCGGCCGTTTTGCTGGGGGTCTGCGACTGTGTGCTGATCGACTGGATCGCCCGCGCCCGCGCTTCGGGTGACAGCCGCCGCAAGGTCTCGTAGTAGGCGAGATTGCGTGCGGTGGCCTCGGCATTCAGGTCGAGCCGGGCCATGCGCTCGGCCCCAGCGCGGTTGCCTTGCAGACCATAGATCAACGCCAGTGTCTGGCGCTCGCGCGGCGAAGAGGTCACCGCCGTGGCCAGCGGGCGCAGGATAGCGACGGCCTCGGGATAATTTCCGGTCAGCGTCAGCGACAAGGCGAGATTAAGAGTTAGCGCCCGGTCACCCGGCAACAGCTCGAGGCCGCGCCGATAGCGCGCCTGCGCCTCCTCATGTTGGCCGGCGAGGTCGTCGGCGACCCCGATCAACTGCAACAGCTTGGGATCGTTCGGCGTGTCCTGGTAGGCAACCGACAGCGGCTGTCCGGCGAGCTGGGGCTTGCCGGTCATCATATAGGCGCGCGCCAGCGCGCGCAGCGCTTCCGGATCGCGCTCATTCCGCGTCAGCGCCGAGTTGTAGGCAACGATGGCCTCGTCGGTCTGGCCCATTTCGAGGAGCGCATTGCCGGCGGCAACGAACGGCGTAGGCACGCCCGGGGCAAGCGCCGCCGCCCGTCGGAAGATGCCGACTGCGGTCGATGCATCACCGCCGGCCTGGGCCGCCGTGCCGATGCGCATCAACGCGGCGTAGTCGAGCGGCTTGCCGCCGCCATCGCGGCCCCTCGTCGTGAGCGGGTCGATGACCGGCATGAGCGGGTCCATGCCGTGGGTCGGAACCTGTTCGCACCCCGCAAGCACCAGCAAGCCGAGCGCAAAAAACGTGGACGCCGCCGCGTCGAAGCGTTTCATTCCTGGCGCACCCGACCCCTCGTCTAGCAGACCGGCGGACCCCCCGCACCGCTGCTTCCGCTCAAATCATGCGATGCCCCGGCGATGGCGTCGAGGTTTCAATGAATTAGCGTATAAAAACAATACTTTAGGGTTGAGCGGTGACGCTTGCGGCGAAGCCCTGCCGCAACCGTACGGCGAATCGTGCCCGGCAAGCGGGGTGTGCGACGCGCGTTCAGCGCAACACTGTGGCAGTTTCACCCACCCGTCGCAACAGCGCCTGTTCGACCGCGGCGAGTGCGGATTCCGCGCGGTCCGTCATCGGCCCGCCGGCCTGCGCCATGTCGGCGCGGCCGCCGCCGCCTTTGCCGCCCAGCGCCTCCGCCCCGGCCCGCACCAACTCGACCGCGTCGAAGCGAGTGGTGAGATCGGCGGTCACGCCGACGACGATCGCGGCCTTGCCCTCGGCGCGCGACACCACGGCGACCACCCCCGACCCGATGCGCCGCTTCAGATCGTCGGCAACCGAACGCAGCTCGCGGCCTGGCAAATCCTCGACGAGGCGGCCATCGAAGGCGATATCGCCGATCCGCTTGCCATCGGGCGCTGCGGTGTGACTGCTCTTACCGGTCGTACCGGCGGCGCGGATGCCCCCGGCCAGCGCCCGGCGCGCCTCGCCGAGCTCGCGTTCGAGCCGGCGATGCTCATCCAAGAGGCGGGCCAGCCTGGCCGGCAGCTCGGCCGGGCTGGTGCGCAACGCCGAGGCGGACTGCCGCAGCAGCGCCTCTTCGCCGGCGAGGTGCGCTTCGGCCGCCGCGCCTGTCAGCGCTTCGATCCGGCGCACGCCGGAGGCCACCGAGCTTTCGCCGACGATCTTGAAGAGGCCGATGTCGCCGGTGCGGCGAACATGCGTGCCGCCGCACAGCTCGACCGAATAGGGTCGCTCGTCGTCCGACGCATCACCGCTCCCCGCGCCCATCGCGACGACACGGACCTCGTCGCCGTATTTCTCGCCGAAGAGCGCGAGCGCGCCTTCGGCGACCGCCCGCTCGGGGGTCAGGAGCCGGGTGCGCACTGCCTCGTTCTCGCGGATCTGGGCGTTGACCGCAGCCTCGATTGCGGTGGTGTCGTCGTGGGTCAAGGGCTTCGGGTGGCTGAAATCGAAGCGCAGCCGGTCGGGTGCGACGAGCGAGCCTTTTTGCGTCACATGCTCGCCGAGGCGCTCGCGCAATGCCTGGTGCAACAGGTGGGTAACCGAATGGTTGGCGCGCAGCCGCCGCCGCCGTACACCGTCGACGCGCAGCTCGACCGCCTCGCCGACGTTAAGGGCGCCGTGCCGCACCGTGCCGAGATGGAGGTGCAGGTCGCCGGCTTTCTTCTGCGTGTCGCGCACCGCCAGCTCGCCGCCGGTCGCCGAGAAGATCGCGCCGGTATCGCCAACCTGTCCGCCCGACTCAGCATAGAACGGCGTCTGGTTGACGATGATCCCGACCGCGTCGCCTGCCTTGGCTTCGGTGATGCGCTCCTCGTTGTCGGCGCCCGGGTTGCGCAGCATCGCCAGGATGACGCCCTCGGCGGTTTCGGTCTCATAGCCGAGAAATTCGCTCGCCCCGACCTCGTCGCGCAGGGCAAACCACCCGGCCTCCGTGGCCGCCTCGCCCGAGCCGACCCAGGAGGCCCGCGAGCGGGCGCGGGCGGCCTCCATCTCGGCGTTGAAGCCGTTGACATCGACCTCGACACCGCGCGCGCGCAGGATGTCCTGCGTCAAATCGAGCGGGAACCCGTAGGTGTCGTAAAGCGCGAACGCCGTGCCGCCGGAAAGCCGGCCGTCACCGGTCAAGCCGGGCCCGGCGGCCATTTCCTGCAGGAGACCCAGGCCGCGGTCGAGGGTCTGGCGGAAATTGCCCTCCTCCAGGCGCAGTGTCTCGGCGATCAGCGGCTGGGCGCGCAACAGCTCGGGATAGGCCGCCCCCATCTGCTGCACCAGCGCCGGCACGAGGCGCCACATCAGCGGCTCCTTGCAACCGAGCATTTGCGCGTGACGCATCGCCCGCCGCATGATGCGGCGCAGCACATAGCCGCGGCCTTCCTTGCTGGGCAGCACGCCGTCGGCGATCAGAAAAGCACTGGCGCGCAGGTGGTCGGCGATGACCCGATGCGACACCGCCTGCGGACCGTCAGCGGCAACCCCTGAGGCCTCGGCCGAGGCCATGATCAGCGCGCGGAACAGGTCGATATCGTAATTGTCGTGCTTGGCCTGCAAGACCGCGGCGATGCGCTCGAGTCCCATCCCGGTGTCGATCGACGGGTTCGGTAACGGCAGGCGCTCGCCGCTCGGCTGCTGATCGAACTGGGTGAAGACGAGGTTCCAGATCTCGACGAAGCGGTCGCCATCGGCATCCGGGCTGCCGGGCGGGCCGCCAGGGATCGCCCGGCCGTGATCGTAGAAGATCTCCGAGCACGGGCCGCAGGGGCCGGTGTCGCCCATCGCCCAGAAATTGTCCGACGTGGCGATGCGGATGATGCGCTCGTCCGGCAGCCCGGCGATCTTCGTCCACAGCCTCGCGGCATCGTCGTCCTCGGCATAGACCGTCACCAGGAGGCGGTCGCGGCTGATCCCGAACTCGCGCACGATGAGGTTCCAGGCCAGCTCGATCGCCCAGTCCTTGAAGTAGTCGCCAAACGAGAAATTGCCGAGCATCTCGAAAAACGTGTGGTGTCGGGCGGTATAGCCGACGTTTTCGAGGTCGTTGTGCTTGCCTCCCGCGCGCACGCATTTCTGCGCCGTGGCAGCGCGCTTGTAGGCGCGCTTCTCGACCCCGGTAAACAGGTTCTTGAACTGGACCATGCCGGCGTTGGTGAAGAGCAGGGTCGGGTCGTTGCGCGGCACCAGGGGGCTCGACGGCACGATCTCATGACCGTGGCGCGCAAAGTAATCGAGAAAGGTGGCGCGGATGTCGTTGGTTGTCTGCATGGGTTGAATTGTGGGGGTTTCCCGCCGCCATGCAAGAGGCAGCGTGCATTCCCCGCCGTTCAGCGCGGCAAACCGGCCGGGCGCTGCGAGCCGTAGGTGGTGCCGTAATCGCCGTGGATGACCTGCGTCTGGTGAATGTAGGCAAGAAACAGCATCGTGACACCGGCCTGGGCGACGACGAGCGCGGCCAGCAAGCGTCGCGCGCTGACCATTGAGGGACCCGGGCCGGCGCCGACGCGGGCGATCCAGGCGACCCACAACGCCAGCAACGGCAGGGCAATGATCATGTAATGCAGGTAGGTCGGCTGCGACATCACCGCCAGCAATGCGCAATAGCCGATCAAACCGGCATCGAGCGCCAGGCTGGTCGGAGTGCGCGTTCCCAACAGCAACGCGGCGGTGCTCCGACGGTCGAGATGGAATTGGTGAATCAACCGGCGCATAAGTATTGCAAAGATGACGACGATGCCGGCAAGCAGCAGGGTTGCAAGGTAGCTCGAATACAAACCGATTTTCGGAAACCCGAGAAAACTCGTAAAATCGTCGCCGAGCGCCTTAAACAAATCGATGCCGAGGGCAAAATTGATCCAATGCCCGAACGGGACGATTGGATTGTTGAAGTGCGCCGGGTTCAGCGGGCCGATGCCCTCGGCGATGACAACGAGCCACGGGAGCAGCGGGATGGCGCCGAGGAGGCTGCCGGCGAACCACGCGAGCCAGCGCGTCGAGCGGCGATCGAAGAACAGCACGACGCCAAGAAACGAGGCGGCAAAAACGAACCCCGTCAGGTGGATTTGGCCGAGGAGAGCGCCCACCAGTCCCCACACAAAGGCGCCCCACCGCCGGTCGCGATACAACCAGCCGCACAGCATAACCAGGGTGAACAGCGGCAGGGTGTCCATCGCCCACAGCTTGCGGCTGTAGATCACCGCCAGCGGATTGACCGACATGAGGGCGACCGCCCACAGCCACGGCTCCCGTTCGCTGCGGTCGACCGCGTATCGGGCGAACAACACCATCAAGATGATGGTGATGATGTTGATCGCCTCGATCGATCGGACCAGCTCGAGCGGACCGGCACTCGGCAAGAACGCGCTAATCGCCAGGAACAGCCAGGGACCGAGGCCGGGATGCGGCAGGCCGGGACCGGCACTCGAAATCATGCCGACGAGGCTCCACGTCCCGGTATGCCAAAAGGCCCGGACATAATCGACCATCCAGGCTTCATCGCCCTTGTATTCGATATCGTCGATCCAGATCAGGCGAAAGGCGATGCCGGCGACGATCGCCGCGACGAGCCCGATGGCCAATCGATGACGCCAAAAAACGCCGCCGACGGACGGACTAACCGTTCCCTCGTGCGAAAGCGTGGTCGCTCGATCCGAATCCGGCATCAAATCTCCCTCGGGACGCGGTCGGGCGCCTAACGCGGTGCGGCGGCGATGCGCCGGTGGATCACCGCGCGCTGGTCGGCATAAACCCGCTCCCAGCCCGGCAGGTGGTCGATCGCGCTGACCGCCCCCGATTGTGGCAGCAGCAGCGTCCAGGCGATGCCGTAGCGGGCTAGCAGGTCGTTGAGGAGGGCTGCGTCACCGCGCTCGGCGCGGTAATCCCGCGCCAGGAAGTCGTTGCCGTACATCTCGATCCGGCCGTCAATAAAGCTCGGCAGGCCGCGGAAGATCAGATAGCCGCCAAAGGTTTGGCTGTTGAAGACCGGGCCGGCGAGGCCGAGTCGCGTCGCCGCCGTGAGCGCCGATGCCGGGGTGACCGGGTCGTCGCCGCGCACGATCGGGCGCAGCGCCGTCGGCAGGGCGAGCGCTGCCGCGATCAGGAGGGCCACCGCCGTCGCCGGCAGGCGGGACGGGCGGGCGAGGCGGGCGGCCCAGCGCATCAGCGGCGATTCGGGCGCTGTCGCCGTCAGGCTGGTGAGACTTCGGCCGAGCGGCGCCGCCAGCGCGAGCGGCCCGACCAGGGCGAGCAGATCGGCGTGGCGCACATGCTGCAGCGTCATGTGGACGAGGCCGAGCAGCAGCACGAGGCGGGTCAGCGGCAGCCGTACGCCCGCGGCAAAGCCGACGAACAACAGGCCGACAATCCACAGCTCGAGCACCGGTGAGGTTTGGAAATCGGGGCTGCGCCACTCGGTGAAGGTCGATTGCAGTGCCGGCATGCCGATCAGCCGGATCGGTTGCAGGAGGCCGGCGAGGCCCGAGGGCGTCAGCAGCGCGGCGACCAGCGCGGCGGCGAGGAAAGCGCCCCAGCGCCAGGCCTCTGCCCGACGGGAGCGGCCGCTCCCCGGCTGCAGTAGCGCCTCGCCGGCGAGGAAGGCAGCCAGTGCCAGCCCGAACATAAAGCTGGCGTGCAGATTGGCCCACAGCACGATGACCGGCAGCGCGGCGAACGGCGGCGGCCGGCCGGCGTCGCGCGCCGCGAGCAAGAGGCCCGCCCACAGCGCCAGCAGCGGCAAAGCCAGGACATGCGGCCGCGCCAGCGCGTGCGGCAGCAAGAGGGCAGCGGCGGCGGCGGCGACGATCAGCCCCGGCAGCGGCGCAAACTGGCGCAGCACGAAATGCGTCAGCACGGCGACGGCGAGGGCAACGCTCGCCGCCGCGACGAGGATGACGCCGCCCCAGCCGAACTGGGCGTAGGTTGCGGCGAAGACGATTTGCGCCAGCCATTCGGAGGGAAGCCAGGCGGCTCCCGGCACGCTGTGTGAAAACGGGTCGTGCACCGGCAGCGCGCCGTGCGCCAGGATCCAACGACCGGCGGCAATGTGCAGATAGGTGTCGGGGTCGTTGAGCAGCGCCATCCGCTCGGCAAGCAGCCGACCGAACGCGAAGAGGCCGAGGATCAGCGGCCAGGAGGGGAGCAGACTTTGCCAGCCGATCCCGGCCGATGCAGGGCCGGCCTGCGGCGCCCTCATCGGCGGCTGACCGCGACCGGGTGTGTCGGTTTCCGCCACCGGCGGTGCTCTATTTCTCGGCTGCGCGGGACGCCGGCGGCGCAGCGGTCCTGGCGCCGGCGATGGCCGCCCCGCTCGGGCGGGCGAGCGCCATCGCGATAAAGCCGAGGATCAGGACCGGCGTCAGCCGGCCGACCGGCGACACCAGCGGCGGGTTGTACAGCGGGGCCAGCCACAGTCCGAGGGCCAGCGTCCATTTCGCCAGCGATCCTTCGCCCGGCGCCATGTCGGCGATCCACAGCACCGCGGCAACCGCAAGCAGCACGGTGTCGGCCAGCGCGGAATGCGGCGCGGCAAAGACCGTTGCGGCGAGCAGCACGGCAAGCTTGCGGTCGTTCGCCAGATGACGCCGGAAGGCGTAATAGACGAGCCCCGCGCCGAGCAGGGTTCCGGCCGCCTGGCCGGCGTTGGCCACAGCGTGCGGCGCGCCGGCTGAAACCAGGCAGGCATAGACGCTGTCGTCCCACACCCCGCCGAGTTTGGTGACTTCATAACCGACCTCGGCCGCGGCGAGCCAGTTGCGCCAGGAATCGAGGCCGAAGGCCGCGACGCTGGCAAGCGCGAGTGCCAGCGCCGCAGCGATCATCCACGCCAGCGCTCGCCACTCGCGCGCTGCGGCGAGCGCCACCGGCACCAGCAGCCAGACCTGCGGCTTTACCGTCAAGAGGGCGAGGATCGCCCCGCCGAGCGCCGGGCGCGCCGACACCAGGCAAAACCCGCCGACCAGCGCCGCGGCAACAAAAAAGGCGTTCTGCCCCAACCCGGCATTGATCGCTGCCGCCGGGCCGAGCAAGGCGGCGGCGATGACGAGCGGCCGGGTGTTGCTATGGCCAATGCCGAACCACAGCGCGGCGGTGAGAATTGCCGCGCCGGCGAGTTGGAACGCGATGTAGGAGAAGGCGAACGGCAAGAGGCCGAACGGCAGCACGACGAAGAGGTAGGTGGGCGGGTAGACCCACGGCCGGAATGCCAAGGGCTGGGTCAGCGAGCCGGCGAAGGCTGTATTAAGATAAGCGGTGAACCGCTCGCCGTCGAACAGCGCGCCCAGCTGCCCGTCGAACAGCCAGCGGACGCCGCCGTAAAACACCATATAGTCGGTGCCGAGGGCGTCGAGGTTGAACCCGACCAGACCCGGATGGGTCGGCGTCAAGGCGACGACCGCCCAGCCCTGCAGCGCAGCAAGCAGCGCCACCGGCCAGACGATAACTGGGATCTCAGGCCTCTGTCCGAACATCGAGGGTTGCTGCGGTCAGCTTGTCGGGAGTTGCCGACAGGACCGAATCGACTAGGTAGAGCGGGCGTCGCTTGGTCTCATTAAACACCCGCCCGAGATATTCGCCGATGATGCCGAGGCAGATCAGCTGCACGCCGCCGAGAAACAGTATCAGCGTCAGCAATGACGGATAACCCGCCACCGGATTGCCGAACAGCAATGTCCGAACCAGAATAAAAAAGCCGTAGACCAGTGCGAACCCGGCGGTCAGAAAGCCGATGTAGCTCGCCATCCGCAATGGCGCGATGCTGAAGGAGGTGACGCCGTCGAGGGAAAAATTCCACAGCTTCCAGTAATTCCATTTGCTTTTGCCGGAGAACCGCGGATCGCGCTCGTAGGTGACGGCGATCTGCCGATAACCGATCCAGCTGAACAGCCCCTTCATGAAACGATGGTGTTCGCGCAGCTGCCGCAGCGCCGCGACCGCGCGACGGCTGAGCAGGCGGAAATCGCCGGTGTCGACCGGCACCGGCGGACGCGCCAACAGGTTGGCGACGCGGTAGAAACCGTAGGCGAGCGCCTTCTTCAGCCAGGTTTCCCCGGCGCGCGAGCGGCGCTGAGCATAGACCACGTCGGCGCCCGCGGATGACCATTGTTCGATCAGCGTCGGGATCAGCTCCGGCGGGTCCTGCAGATCGGCGTCGATGAGGATCACCGCGTCGCCGCGGCTGTAATCGAGCCCGGCGGTCATCGCGATCTCTTTGCCGAAATTGCGGCTCAGCGTAATCACCGAAATCGTCCGGTCGCTCTCGTGCAGGCCGCGAAGCAGCGCCGGGCTCTGATCCCGGCTGCCGTCATCGACAAAAACGACATCGCTGGTGACTGCCAGCCGGTTGCGGACCGCAGCCAGGCGGCGATTGAACTCGATGATGACGCCGGCCTCGTTATAGACCGGGACGACGATCGAGACATGCATCGGCGCATCGCGCGCGGGCTGACGCCCGGTCGCTCCGGGGTCGAAGGGGTTGACGTCGAGCATCGCGTCTCGTCGATCTGCCTGTGCGAAAAGCCCGGGAGCGTGCGACAGCAAACGCGATTATCGGCCCGGGTGCCGAGCGGGTTTCCTTATCCTATTACCTCCGGCAATGATTAATGAGTGCCTTACAGTTTCCTGCTGAAGACGGTGGAACCGCGCCGCCGCAAACCCGGGATGACGAAGCTTTGTGCAAAGCCGCCTGGGTGCAGGCATCGCGGCAATGGCGCGGTCGGCGATGACGCTACTCCTCGGCGGCGG
>DASYUS010000120.1:0-9981 GCA_036000945.1 Allostellaceae bacterium | reverse complement strand
AGGCTGCGCGCCCATCTTGCGGCGGGGATGGAAACTGACCGGGGCCGTATAATAAGGCATCTGGTTAGCAACATTCGAGCGGAGGGTATCATGTCTCTGCCAATCACGACCCGCTGGCTGCGGCGCCCGGTCGTCGCTGCGGCCTTGATCGCCGCCGGGCTGCTGGCGACGGCCGGTGCGATGGCGCCGGCCAAGGCGCAATACTATTATCCATACTACGGTTATAATCCGTATTACTCGGCCTATTGTAACCCGTATTATTACCCCTATGGCTGCCCCGGCTACGCGTATTACCGTGCCTACCCGTATTACAGCTATGCCCCGGCCACATTTGGCTTCGGCTATGGCTACGGCTGGGGCGGCCATCGCTGGGGCGGCCATCGCTGGGGTGGCGGCGGGGGCGGCCATCACTGGAGCGGCGGCGGAGGCGGCGGCCATCATCATCGCCACTGAGCCGACCACCCCTCAATCCCGAAGCGTCGCTGCGTCGGGATTGTGGCCGCGGAAATTGCTGACGGCGCGGCCGCGATCGGCGACGGCGTAGCAATAGACGCAACCGTGCGGGCAGGTGTCGTAGGCGCCGATATCGCGCGAGAGGGCGCAGCGGCAGCCCGGGCGGTTGCCGCTTTCCTTTGTCGCGATTGGCCTTTGCGCAACCTCGGCGAGGCGCTCGGCGTCGATGCAGCGTGCCTCGCCGAGCCCCGGCGCCAAGAGCTCTGGCTGGCTGCATAAGGTGGGCGCCATACCCGCCTCGCGAGCGATCGCGCCGAGGCGCTGCAGCAGGGCGCGTTTCTCGTCGGCCGGCGGGTCGTGCCAGGCAAAGCCGGCGCGGGCGGCGGCGCGGTCGAGGTTGCGCCGCGTCTTCCTGTAGGGGTGCACGATCGAGATCACGACCTCGTCGACCGTGCCGCGCAGCGACCGCGCCAGCGCGGCAAAGCCGGCTTCATGCGCCGCGGCGTCGAGCCCGCCGGCGAAGACGACCGGGTCGTAGCGCCACACCGCGACCCGCGGCCCAAAGCGCCGGCGCAACTCGCGCAGTTGTGCGACCGCCTCGTCGGCGGCGATCACCGAGGTTTCGAGCGCGCGCGGATAGCCGGTCACGGTGAACTGCACGATAAACGGGGCGACCCGCCGCACCGCATCGAGATCGGGCAGCAACGGCCGCAGGTTGCGGGTCCACAGCACGAACCCGTCGACCGCCTCCGGCGCGAGCGACACTTGGTAGCTGCCGCCGCCATAGGGGTTGGCGACGCGGCACTGGCCGGCCTCCAGCCGGCGCAGAAACCAGGTTGCGTAAAAGGCCGGGATATCGGTGCGATAGCTCGCCGAAACGATCATGCCGCGTCCGTGTTGCTTGCCGCCAAACGCGCCCGACGCCGGTTGTAGGCGCGCCAGCCGCCACATATATAAGCCGCGCGGCCGCCCGGCCTAACGAGGCTTTCGCGGCGGCTGCATTCCCGGGGGATCGGAGCGGTGCTTTCCCGGGCCGGCCGGTCCTGCTTTTGTCGAAGAGGTCCCTATGAGCAAGGTTATTGGCATCGATCTCGGCACGACCAATTCGTGTGTCGCCGTGATGGAGGGCAAGAGCGCCAAGGTCATCGAAAACGCCGAGGGCGCGCGCACAACGCCGTCGATGGTCGCCTTCACCGAATCCGGCGAGCGCCTCGTCGGCCAGGCGGCGAAACGCCAGGCGGTCACCAACCCCGAGAACACGTTCTTTGCGATCAAGCGCCTGATCGGGCGCCGCATGACCGACCCGATGGTCAACAAGGACATGGATCTCGTGCCCTACAAGATCATCCCCGGCGACAACGGTGACGCGTGGGTCGAGAGCCGCGGCAAGAAGTACGCGCCCTCTCAGATCAGCGCCTTCATCCTGCAGAAGATGAAGGAAACGGCCGAAGCCTATCTCGGCGAGACGGTCACCCAGGCGGTCATCACCGTCCCGGCCTATTTCAACGATTCGCAGCGCCAGGCAACCAAAGATGCCGGCCGGATTGCCGGGCTCGACGTGCTGCGCATCATCAACGAGCCGACCGCCGCTGCGCTCGCCTACGGCATGGAGCGCAAGGGCAGCGGCACGATCGCGGTCTATGACCTCGGCGGCGGCACCTTCGACATATCGGTGCTGGAGATCGGCGACGGCGTCTTCGAGGTCAAATCGACCAATGGCGATACCTTCCTCGGCGGCGAAGACTTCGACAAGAAGATCATCGACTACCTTGCCGACGAGTTCAAAAAGGACCAGGGCATCGACCTGCGCAACGACCGGCTCGCCTTGCAGCGGCTGAAGGAGGCGGCGGAGAAGGCGAAGATCGAGCTGTCGTCCTCGGTGCAGACCGAGGTCAACCTGCCGTTCATCACCGCCGACCAGCACGGGCCGAAGCACCTGACGATCAAGCTCAGCCGGTCGAAGCTCGAGCAGCTGGTCGACGATCTGATCCAGAAGACCGTCGAGCCGTGTCGCGCCGCACTCCGGGATGCCGGGCTCAAGGCCTCCGAGATCGAGGAGGTGATCCTGGTCGGCGGCATGACCCGGATGCCAAAAGTGATCGAGACGGTGAAGCAGATCTTCGGCCGGGAGCCGAACCGCAGCGTCAACCCCGACGAGGTGGTGGCGATCGGCGCGGCGATCCAGGCCGGCGTCTTGCAGGGCGAGGTCAAGGACGTCCTCCTGCTCGACGTGACGCCGCTGTCCTTGGGCATCGAGACGCTGGGCGGCGTCTTCACCCGGCTCATCGACCGCAACACGACGATCCCGACCAAGAAATCGCAGACCTTCTCGACCGCCGAGGACAACCAGACCGCGGTCACCATCCGCGTCTTCCAGGGCGAGCGCGAGATGGCGGCCGACAACAAGCTCTTGGGCCAGTTCGACCTGGTCGGCATTCCGCCGGCGCCGCGCGGCATGCCGCAGGTCGAGGTCACCTTCGACATCGACGCCAACGGCATCGTCAACGTCTCGGCCCGCGACAAGGCAACCGGCAAGGAGCAACAGATTCGCATCCAGGCCTCGGGCGGGCTGTCGGATGCCGACATCGACAAGATGGTCAAGGACGCCGAGGCCCATGCCGCCGAGGACAAGCTGCGGCGTGGCCTCGTTGAGGCGAAGAACCACGCCGATGGCCTCATCCATACGACCGAGCGCAGTCTCTCCGAAGCCGGCGACAAGGTCCCCGCCGGCGAGCGCGAGACGGTCGAGCGGGCGATCAAGGAGCTGAAGGATGTCCTCGGCGGCGACGACACCGGCCAGATCACAACCAAGACCGAGGCGCTGGCACAGGCCGCGATGAAGATGGGCGAGTCGCTCTACAAGGCGGCGCAGGAGAGCGGCGGCGACGGGGGTGCGGCGCCGGGCGGCGGCGGCCCGGGCGGAGACAAGGTCGTTGACGCCGATTTCGAGGAAGTCGACGATCAGAAGAAGCGTGGCTCGGCGTAAGGCCGCCGCGTTCGAAGCGATGGCCGCCCCGGGCTCCTTGCCCTGGGCGGTCCCTCTTCCACCGACCTGAGCCGGGCGTCTGTCGACAATGGCGAAGCAGGATTTTTACGACATTCTAGGCGTCGCAAAATCGGCCGATGCCGATGAGATGAAGCGGGCCTACCGCAAGCTCGCGATGCAGTTTCACCCGGACCGCAACCCGGGCGACAAATCCGCCGAGCAGAAGTTCAAGGACATCAACGAGGCCTACGACGTCCTCAAGGACGACCAGAAGCGCGCGGCCTACGACCGGTTTGGCCACGCCGCGTTCGAAAACGGCAGCCGCGGCCCCGGCGACGGATTTGCCGGCGGCTTCACCGGCGGCTTTGCCGACATCTTCGAGGAGATGTTCGGCGCGATGGGCGGCGGCCGCCGCGCCCAGGCCGGCCCGGCTCGCGGCAGCGATTTGCGCTATAACCTCGAAGTTTCGCTCGAGGACGCCTTCAAGGGCAAGCAGACGACGATCCGCGTCGCCACTTTCGTCCATTGCGATGCCTGCAAGGGCAACGGCGCCGAGCCGGGCTCGCGCCCGGCGACTTGCCGGACCTGCCAGGGTCACGGCAGGGTGCGCCGGCAACAGGGCTTTTTCACGATCGAGCAGACCTGCCCGACCTGCCAGGGCGCAGGCCAGACGATCGAGAAGCCGTGCAAGGCGTGCGGCGGGCAGGGCAGGGTGCGGCGCGAGAAGACGCTGTCGGTCAACATCCCGTCCGGCGTCGAAGACGGCACCCGCATCCGCCTCGCCGGCGAGGGCGAAGTCGGCCTGCGCGGCAGCGCGCCGGGCGATCTCTACATCTTCATCGGCATCGCCCAGCACGCGATCTTCCAGCGCGACGGCGTCAACATTTTCTGCCGGGTGCCGATCCCGTTCACTATCGCCGCGCTCGGGGGCGCGATCGAGGTGCCGACGGTCGAGGGCAGCCGGTCGCGGGTGACGGTACCGGCCGGAACCCAATCGGGGCACCAGTTCCGGCTGCGCGGCAAGGGGATGACGGTGCTGCGTTCCCCGGTGCGCGGCGACATGTACATTCACGCCGTCGTCGAGACCCCGGTCAACCTGTCGAAGCGCCAGCAGGAGCTGCTGCGCGAGTTCGAGAAGGAGGGCGAAAAGAACAAGACAAACCCCGAGAGCGAAGGCTTTTTCGCCCGCGTCAAGGAGTTCTTCGAGGATCTGCGGGAGTAGGCGCCGGGGAACTCGTCAGCACCCGGCGACGTGGCAGGTGAGAAAGCCGGTCCAGACCGGGCCGGTGACCTGCGACAATGCGCGGAAAACTTTATAGACCGGGTGGGTTTCGGCGTTCGCGACAAAGATGACGTCCTTGTCGCGCATCGGAAATTGGCGGGCGAGCAGGTACGACCTGGCCTCGTTCAAATCGAGGCGGTAGACGATCGGCGAAACGCCGGGCGGCGCGCCGCTGGCGATCGGCTGGCCGAGCGCGCGCACCAGGCTCACCGGCTCGTAACGGAACAGGAACACGGCGCGCGGGTCGGCGCGATAGTCGAGCAGGCCGCCGGCTTTCGCCAAGGCCTCGCTTAACGACAAGCGGTCGCGGTTGAAGGTGATCGCGGTATTCTTGCCGGTGGCGCCGAAGACGCTAAAGGTTTGCCGGCGCCGCACCAGCGTCAACACGTCGCCCGGCTCGGCGAAGATGTCCTGGGCCGGGTCGGCGACCAGCGTCGCCAGCGGCACGCTCGCGGTGACGCCGCCGCGCGACAGGCGCACGAAGGTTTCGTGCACCGGCGCCTTGGCGCCGCCTGCGGCGGCGATCACCTGCAGGAGGCGGTCGCCGCCCGGCGACAGCGCCACCCGCTTGCCGCCGACGATCTCGCCCGCCACCGAGACCGAATTGGCGGCGCTGCGCCTGACGAACACCAGCGCCTGCGGGTCGAGCGCCTTGGGGCCGAGCCGCTGTTCGATCATGCGCTCGGCTTCGAGCGGCGTCCGACCGGCAATCGCGATGCGCCCGGCATAGGGGATGCTGATCGCTCCGTCCGGGCCGACCTGCTGGTCGGGGATGCGGGTTCCGGGCCGGCCGCTTTGCTTGGCGAGCTTCACCAGCGCTTCGACACGGCTCGGGGCGCGACCCGTCGCCGTGCCGGGCTCGCGCTGGTCGCCGAGCGGGGGTGGACCGGCAAACACATTGTAGCCCCGAATGGCGGGCACCCCGATGTCGGCCCCGGCTTCCTCGCCGCCACCGAACGGTCTCCGCCCCGCCCCCCTGCCGAACCCCGCCGCCGCACCGAGCCGCTGGTCTGCTTCGGCGCCTTGCTCCTCGGGCGGATCAAGCCCGGCGGTCAGGCGCTGCAGCGCCTTCAAATCACGGGCCGCCCCCGAATCCAGCCCCGGCCCCGAACCCGAGCTCTGCCCCTCGGGCGCGCCGCCGAACAGCGATGCGAAGGTCTCGGGCGAGGCGGCCAGGCCCTGTGGCTCGCTGGGCACGCCGCCGAGCATCGTCGGCGTCTCGCCGGTCAGCAGCCTGGCCGAGGCGCCTGCTTCCAGCGACAATTCGGTCAAGGAGTTGCCGAAGAGGCCATTCGCCGCCGATTCCCAGATCACGACGCCGATCGTGTCGCCGACCGCGACCTTGAGGTCGGGTGGCGGGAGGTATTTCCTGAACTGCTCGTGAAAGGCAGGCTGCGGCTGCGCCAGCACCGTCTTCAGCACCGCATCGTCGATCTTGACCACGTCGAAGGCGACCTGCCCGCCGGACTGCGCCTGCGCGATGACGTCCTCACGCAGCGGCTCGCCCGAGCAGGCGGCGAGCGCCAGCGCCAGCAACCCGGCGCGCAAAGCGGCAAGTTTCATCGCCACGCGAAAATCCCCCACCTTCGCCGGCCCAGCCTACCATCGCCGGAGAGCGAACCAAACAGCCCTCGTTACCGCTGCGCCGGGCGTGCTATGATCGGGCCATGCGGCACCGCTTCGAGATCACCCTGCGCGAGACGGTGTTGATCCTGTGCACCGTGGCGCTGGCGGTGCTCGTCTACAGCGAGGGCTGGATCTGGCCGTTGAAGGCCGCCGCCGTGATGATCCCCATATCGCTGCTGATCGGCTGACGCGGGCGGGCAGGCGTCAAGCGGCGCTGTCGAGGGCGTAGCCGACGGAACGCACGGTGCGCAAGAGATCGGTGCCGCCGCCGTCGTTTAGCGCCTTGCGCAGGCGCCGGATATGCACATCGACCGTGCGCATCTCGACTTCCGATTCATGGCCCCAGACGCGGTCGAGCAGCTGCTCGCGCGAAAACACCCGGCTCGGGTGCTGCAGGAAATGGCGCAGCAGGCGGAATTCGGTCGGGCCGAGATGAACCGGCCGGCCGGCGCGCGACACGCGATAGGCCGTGAGATCCATCTCGACATCGGCATAGCGCAGCACATTGGCCGCCGCGCCGGGCTGGGCGCGCCGGATCACCGCGCGCAGCCGCGCCACCAATTCGCTCGGGCTGAACGGCTTGACGACATAGTCGTCGGCGCCGCTGTCGAGCCCGCGGATGCGGTCACCCTCCTCGCCGCGCGCGGTCAGCATGATGACCGGCAGCGAGCGCGTCGCCGGCACCCGGCGGATCCGCCGGCACACTTCGAGACCGGAGACCAGCGGCAGCATCCAGTCGAGCAACACGGCGTCCGGCCGGCGCTCGGCGATGCGCAAGAGCGCTTCCTCGCCGTCGGTGGCTTCATCGACGGCGAAACCCTCGCGTTCGAGATTGTAGCGCAGCATCGTGACGAGCGGCGCTTCGTCCTCGACGATGAGGACCAGCGGCTTCATGGCCGCGGCTTCATGGTGCTTCGGCCGGGCGCGGCGGACGATCGGGGGCGACGACTTCGAGGCTCGACCGGTCGCCTTTCGGCCGCGCCTCGGTCAAGGGAATGCCGTGCACGAGATAGTAGACGTTCTCGGCGATGTTGGTCGCATGGTCGCCGATCCGCTCGATGTTCTTGGCCATGAACAACAAATGGGTGCACGGACCGATGTTGCGCGGGTCCTCCATCATGTAGGTGAGGAAGACGCGGAAGAGGCTCGCATACATCTCGTCGAGCTCTTCGTCGCGCACCCAGACGGCGAACGCCTTGTCGGCGTCGCGGGCGACGTAGGCGTCGATGACGTCCTTCACCTCGAGGAGCGCAAAATGCGCCATCCGGGGCAGCGAATGGACCGGCTGGATCGGCGGCGTCTGCGCCAGCGCGATCGAGCGCTTGGCGACATTGACGGCGTAGTCGCAGATGCGTTCGATGTCGCTGCCGATCTTCAGCGCAGCGACGATCTCGCGCAGGTCGCGCGCCATCGGCTGGCGCAGTGCGAGGAGGCGGATCGCCAGGTTGTCGAGGTCGCGTTCGAGCTGATCGACCTTGTCGTCGCCTTCGATCACTCGCGCGGCAAGCTCGCTGTCGCGCTCGCTGACCGCCTCGATCGCCCCGGCCAGCTGGCTCTCCGCCAGCCCGCCCATCTCGACGATCATGTTGTTGAGGCGCTCCAGCTCCTCGTCGTAGCTCTTGACGATGTGTTCGGCGGCCATGCCCGTTCCTTCCGTCAGCCGAAGCGCCCGGTAATGTAGTCTTCGGTGCGGCGCTCTTTCGGATGGGTGAAGATGCGCTCGGTCTCGTCGAACTCGACCAGCTCGCCGAGGTAAAGAAACGCCGTGTAATCGGAGCTGCGCGCGGCCTGCTGCATGTTGTGCGTGACAATTGCGATGCAATAGTCGGATTTCAATTCGGCGATCAACTCCTCGATGTGCTGCGTCGAGATCGGGTCGAGGGCCGAAGCGGGTTCGTCGAGCAACAGCACTTCCGGCTTGATGGCGATCGCACGGGCGATGCACAGGCGTTGCTGCTGGCCGCCCGACAGGCTGAGACCGCTTTGCCGCAACTTGTCCTTGACCTCGTCCCACAGCGCGGCGCGGCGCAACGACGATTCGACGCGCTCGTCGAGCTCGGATTGCGGCAGGCGTTCGTAAAGCCGGATGCCGAAGGCGATGTTGTCGTAGATCGACATCGGGAACGGCGTCGGCTTCTGGAACACCATGCCGATCTTGGCCCGCAAGCGGTTAAGATCGAGCCCCGGCGCCAAGATGTCTGCGCCGTCGAGCAATACCTCGCCGGTCGCTACCTGACCCGGGTAGAGCTCGTAAATCCGGTTGAGGATCCGCAGCAGCGTTGATTTTCCACAGCCCGACGGCCCGATAAAAGCCGTCACGCGGCGGTCGTAGAGCGGCAGGCTGATATTCTTCAGTGCCTGAAACTTGTCGTAGAAGAAACTGATGTCGCGGATCTCGACCTTGGTCGGCGGCGCCGGGCGGGCGGCGATGGCCGGACCGCCTCCCTGGGGGGCGGCAATGGGGCGCATCGCGGCGAGACGCGGCGGCGCGATCGGCGCCGCCGGCCTGGTCTCGGGCGAATCCTGCTGGGCGATGGGGGAATTCATTGTTTGAAGCTGCTCCATGCGGCTAGCGTCCGAGCGCCGATGTTGAGCACCAGGATGGCTGCGGTGATCAAGAGGGCACCGCCCCAGGCGAGGGTCTGCCAATCGGCGTAGGGGCTCATCGCGAACTGGAAGATCACCACTGGCAGGTTGGCCATCGGCGCGTTGAGGTTGTTGCTCCAGAATTGGTTGTTGAGCGCGGTGAACAACAGGGGTGCGGTTTCGCCGGAAATCCGCGCCACGGCGAGCAAGACGCCGGTCAGCATGCCCTGGATCGCGGCGCGGTAGGTGACCATCACGATCACCCTCCATTTCGGCGAGCCGAGCGCCGCAGCGGCCTCGCGCAGCGCGCTCGGCACCAAGCGCAGCATGTCCTCGGTGGTGCGCACGACGACCGGGATCATGATGATCGCCAGCGCCATCGAGCCGGCCCAGGCCGAGAAATGACCCATGCGCACGACCATCACCTCGTAGACGAACAAGCCGATGATGATCGAGGGGGCACTCAACAGGATGTCGTTGATGAAGCGGATGACCTCGCTGAACCCGCTGCCGCGCGAATATTCTGCGAGATAGGTGCCGGCGAGGATGCCGGTCGGGGTCCCGACCAGGGTGGCGATCGCGGTCATCGCCAGGCTGCCGGCGATCGCATTGAGCAATCCGCCGCTGCTGCCGGGCGGTGGCGTCATCTGGGCAAACAGGGCCGGGCTGATCGCGCCGATGCCGTTGATCAAGAGCGTGGACAGCACGAGCGCCAGCCATAGCAGACCAAACGCCGTCGCGATCGTCGACAACACGATGACGAGGCGGTGGATCAGGAGGCGGCGCGTGTAGAGCGGCATCGCCTCACCTCCCGGCTTGCCGCTCGAGCCGGAGCAGCATCAGCTTGGCGAGCGCCAGGACGATGAACGTAATCAGGAACAGCACCAAGCCGAGGGCGATCAGCGCCGACAGATAGAGGTCGCCGACCGCCTCGGTGAACTCGTTGGCGAGCGCCGCCGATATCGTCGTCCCGGGCTGCAGGATCGAGGCGTGAACATGGTGCGAGTTGCCGATCACGAAGGTGACCGCCATCGTCTCGCCGAGCGCC
>DASYUS010000119.1:0-3476 GCA_036000945.1 Allostellaceae bacterium | reverse complement strand
GCGCGCCGCCTGCACCCCGGCGACCGGATCGATTTCGCCGTGGAGTTCTCGGCGGAGGTCCTGGGCAAGACTCAGGATGGCGAAGTGGCGCTGCGATTCGATTGCGAGGGCGATGCGTTCCGGGAAAGGCTTTTGCGGTGTGGTGCGATGCCGCTGCCGCCGTACATCAAGCGACCGCCCGGTGGAGATCCGCGCGACCGCGCCGACTACCAGACGATCTTCGCCTGCGCCGAGGGCGCCGTCGCCGCGCCGACCGCGGGTCTGCATTTCACCCCGGCGCTGCTCGCCGCGATCGCCGAGCGCGGCGCGGCCTGGGCGAGCGTCACGCTGCATGTCGGTCCCGGCACGTTTCTGCCGGTCAAGGCCGACGACCCGCACGAACACCGGATGCACGCAGAATGGGGGCTGGTCAGCGCTGAGGCCGCTTCCCGCATCAATAAGGCGCGGGCAAATGGCGGACGCATTATTGCGGTCGGCACGACGAGCCTGCGCCTCATTGAGAGCGCCGCCGCCGAGGACGGCACGGTCGCACCGTTCCGCGGCGAGACCCGGCTCTTCATCCTGCCGGGCTACCATTTCCGGGCGATCGACCTGCTCTTGACCAACTTCCACCTGCCGCGCTCGACGCTGTTGATGCTGGTCGCCGCCCTGGCCGGCCTGGACCGCATCAAGGCCGCCTATGCCCACGCCATCGCCGAGGGCTACCGCTTCTTCTCCTACGGCGACGCCTGCCTGATCGAAGCTCCCGCTCCCGACAAAAATACCGTCATTCCGGGGGCCGCGCGCAGCGAGGCAACCCGGAACCTATGAACACAGGCCTCTGGAATATGGGTTCCGGGCTCGCCGCTGCGCGGCGCCCCGGAATGACGAGCGATTTTTCGTTCGCGAGCGACGGGTCGGCCCCCGAGGTGGACGCGTCGTGACGATCGGCTTCGAGATCGTGGCTTTTGACGGGGCGGCACGTCTCGGCCGCCTCACCACTGCTCATGGGACGATCGACACGCCGGCCTTCATGCCGGTCGGCACCGCGGCGACGGTGAAGGCGATGACCCCGGCCGACGTCGCCGCCACCGGCGCCAGGATCGTCCTCGGCAACACCTATCACCTGATGCTGCGGCCCGGCGCCGAGCGCATCGCCGCGCTCGGCGGGCTGCACCGCTTCATGAACTGGCCGCACGCGATCCTCACCGATTCCGGCGGGTTCCAGGTCATGTCGCTTTCGGCGCTGCGCAAGATCGGCGAGGAGGGCGTCGCCTTCCGCTCGCACCTCGACGGCAGCGCGCATCTCTTGACCCCCGAGCGCTCGGTCGAGATCCAGCGCCTGCTCGGCGCCGACGTGACGATGGCGCTCGACGAGTGCACGCCGTTTCCGGCGCCGCGCGAGGCGGTCGAGGCCTCGATGGAACTGTCGATGCGCTGGGCCGAACGGTCACGCCGCGCCTTTGTCGAGCGACAGGGTCATGCGGTCTTCGGGATCGTGCAGGGCGGCGTTCACGCCGATCTGCGCGAACGCTCGGCATCGCGCCTCGTTGAGATCGGGTTTGACGGCTATGCGATCGGCGGGCTGGCGATCGGCGAGGGCCAGGCGACGACGTTCGCCATGGTCGAGGCGACCGTACCCAGCCTCCCCGCTGACCGGCCGCGCTATCTGATGGGGGTCGGCAAGCCGGACGACCTCGTCGGCGCGGTCCGGCGCGGGGTGGACCTGTTCGACTGCGTCCTGCCGACCCGCTCCGGGCGCACCGGGCAGGCTTTTACGCGGGAGGGCACGCTCAACTTGCGCAACGCCCGCCACGCCGACGACCCCGCCCCGCTCGACCCCCATTGCCGCTGTCCCGCTTGCACCGGGTTCAGCCGCGCGTATCTACATCATCTAACGAAGGCGCGAGAGATCCTGGCGAGCATGCTGCTGACCGCGCACAATCTGACTTACTATGCCGACCTGATGGCCGATTTGCGGGCGGCGATCGCCTGCGGCAAGCTTGCCGAATTCCCCCAGGGATAACGGACGAAGGGGTTCCAATGGAGTCGTTGAAGGCGGCGCTCTCTCAGCTGATCAACCGCGACGTGGTGACCTGGCTCAGCCACCAGGACTTGAAGGTCCTCAATGGGCGTCTGGTCGAGGTCAAGAACGAGCACATCGTGCTGCGGTCGGGGGAGCACACGTTCTTGATCCCCTACACAGCGATCGTCGCGGCACGGTCGGCTTAACATGAGCGGCGAGCCGCGGGTCCTCGGGCGCCCCGCGCCGCTCCCCGCCTCGCCCGACGAGGCGGTGCTCGACACGGTGGCGAACCCACACCCGGGCACCCTCTACCTCGTGCGCTTCACCTGCCCCGAGTTCACCGCACTGTGCCCGCTGACCGGCCAGCCCGATTTCGCCCATCTGGTGATCGATTACGTGCCCGAGGCCACGATCCTCGAAAGCAAGTCGCTGAAGCTCTATCTCGGCTCGTTTCGCAACCACGGCGCCTTTCACGAGGATTGCACGCTCGCGATCGCCCACCGGCTGGTCGCGGCGCTCGGGCCGCGCTGGCTGCGCATCGGCGGCTACTGGTATCCGCGCGGCGGCATCCCGATCGACGTGTTCTACCAGACCGCAGCGCCGCCCGCCGGGCTGTGGCTGCCCGACCCGGGGGTCGCGCCCTACCGCGGCCGCGGCTGAGTCGCCGACAGATGCTGACTACCTCTTCACCGTCATCCCGGCGAAGGCCGGGACCCACGCCGGCAGCAACTCGATCGTTGACGGGTGGGTGCCGGCCTTCGCCGGGACGACAGTCAGAAAAGGTCGATATCGAATCCGGCGACATCCGCGAGGCAATCCGCGCAGAGGCGCTGGCGATGGGGTTCGACGCGGTCGGCTTTGCCGAGGCGCGGCTCGCCGAGCGGGCGCGTACCGATCTCGGCGAGTTCCTGGCGCGCGGCTATCACGGCGACATGGGCTGGCTCGTCGACACCGCGGCGCGGCGCGGCGACCCGCGAACGCTGTGGCAGGAGGCAAAAACCGTCGTCGTCCTCGGCCTCAACTACGCCGGCGACGACGACCCGCTCGCCACCGTGGCCGATCCCGGGCGCGGCGGCATTTCGGTTTACGCCCGCGGCCGCGATTACCACGACACGCTGAAGCGACGCATCAAGGTGCTGGCGCGCTGGATCGCGGCGCGCTGGCCGGGCGAGTTGAAGGTGTTTGTCGACACCGCGCCGGTGATGGAAAAGCCGCTGGCGCAACAGGCCGGGCTCGGCTGGCAGGGCAAGCACACCAACCTCGTGTCGCGCGGCTATGGCTCCTGGCTCTTTCTCGGCGAGATCTTCCTCAGCCTTGCCCTCGCGCCCGACGAACCCGAAAGCGACCATTGCGGCCATTGCCGGCGCTGTCTCGATTGCTGCCCGACCGACGCCTTTCCGGCGCCCTACCGGCTCGATGCGCGGCGCTGCATCTCGTATCTGACGATCGAGCACAAGGGCCCGATCGCGCA
>DASYUS010000118.1:0-5399 GCA_036000945.1 Allostellaceae bacterium | reverse complement strand
CGTGCGCGGGCTGCATTTCCAGACCCCGCCGATGGGTCAGGCCAAGCTCGTCCGCGTCGGCGCCGGGTCGATCCTCGATGTCGCCGTCGACATCCGCCGCGGCTCGCCCGATTACGGCCGCCATGTCGCGGTGGTGCTGAGCGCCGCCGAGGGAAACCAGCTGTTCGTGCCGGAGGGATTTGCCCACGGGTTCTGCACGCTCGAGCCGAATACCGAGGTGCTCTACAAGGTCAGCCGCTATTATTCGGCCGAACACGATCGCGGCCTGGCATGGAACGACCCGGCCCTCGGCATCGCCTGGCCGGTCGATGACGCCGCGGCGCTGTTGTCCGACAAGGACCGCCGCCAGCCGTTGCTCGCCGAGCTGCCGGCGCACTTCCGCTATGCATAGCCGGAGCGCGCGATGAAGCTTCTGGTGCTCGGCGCCGGCGGCCAGGTCGGGCGCGAGCTGTGTCGCCGCGCCTGGCCTGCGAACTATAGCATCGCCGCCTTCGATCACGCCGGCCTCGACATCACGCACCGCGCGGCAGTCATCGCCGCAATCGCGGGCGCTCGCCCCGACATTGTCGTCAACGCGGCGGCCTATACGGCGGTGGATCGCGCCGAAAGCGAGCGCGAGGCTGCCTGGGCCAGCAATTGTGCCGGTCCCGGCAACCTGGCCGCCGCCTGCCGCGACATGGCAATCCCGCTCGTCCACCTCTCGACCGATTACGTCTTCGACGGCAGCAAGCGCGGTCCCTATCGCGAGGAAGACCCGGTGAAGCCGCTCGGCGTCTACGGCCAGAGTAAGGAGGCCGGCGAGCGGGCGGTCCGCGAGGTGCTCGCCGAGCATGTGATCCTGCGCACAGCCTGGGTTTACAGCGTGCACGGCCACAATTTCGTCAAGACGATGCTGCGCCTCGCCGCCGAGCGCCCGGTGCTGCGCGTCGTCGCCGACCAGATCGGCTCGCCGACCGGTGCGGCCGACATCGCCGCCGCGATCGGCACCGTCGCCGCGCAGATTGCTGCCGGCAACAAGCGCTGGGGCACCTACCATTTCGCCGGCGGCGGGTCGGTGAGCTGGCACGGTTTCGCCGAGGCGATCTTCGAGCTGGCGGTGCCGTGGCGCGGGCCGCCGCCGCGTGTCGAGGCGATCACCACCGCCGACTATCCGACCCCGGCGCGCCGCCCGGCCAATTCGATGCTCGATTGCCGCCGCATCGGCGAGGCCCTCGGCATCGTGCCGCGGCCGTGGCGCGAAGCGCTCGCCGAAACCGTCCGCGAGCTATACCAGACGCCATCGAACTAATTTCAGCGAGGCTTTCCGCTCAGGGCGGCGAGCACCGCGGCCCTCCCGACCACCCCCACCCTAACCCTCCGCGCCTGCGGGGGGGGAGGCAAAACGCCGTGACGCCGGGTTTCCCTCCCCCGCAGGCGGGGAGGGTTAGGGTTGGGGTTGGGGTTGGGGTTGGGGTAGATACAGCTCCTACCCCTTCGCCACCACGTGGCCGGCGAGGTGTTCGAGGACGCGCACCAGGCCCGAATGGTCCCAGCCCTTGCCGCCCAAGGCGGCGGCCGCATTGAACAGCTCCTGTGTCGTCGCGGTGTTGGGCAGCGACAGGCTGAGCGCACGCGCGCCCGACAGCGCAAGGCTCAGATCCTTCTGGTGCAGCTCGATGCGGAAGCCGGGGTCGAAGGTGCGCTTGATCATCCGCTCGCCGTGGACTTCGAGGATGCGCGAGGCGGCAAACCCGCCCATCAGCGCCTCCCGCACCTTGGCCGGGTCGGCGCCGGCCTTCGAGGCGAACAGCAGCGCCTCGCTCACCGCCTCGATCGTCAGCGCGACGATGATCTGGTTGGCGACCTTGGTGGTCTGCCCGGCGCCGATGTCGCCGACCAGCGTGATGTTCTTGCCCATCAGCTCGAACAGCGGCTTCACTCGGTCGAAAGCGGCCTGAGTGCCGCCGACCATGATCGTGAGGGACGCCGCCTTGGCGCCGACCTCGCCGCCCGACACGGGCGCGTCGAGATAGTCGCAGCCCTGCTTCACGATCTCGGCGGCAAATGCCTTGGTTTCGATCGGCGAGATCGAGCTCATGTCGATGACGGTCTTGCCCGGCGAAAGCCCCGCCGCCACGCCATCGGCGGCGAACAGCACATCGCGCACGTCGGGCGTGTCGGGGACCATGACGATGATCACCTCCGCCTGCCCGGCGACTTCCTTCAATGTATCGCAAACCGTCGCCGCCTCGCGGATCTCCGGCGGTACCGTGCGCTTGCCGTAGACGAACAGCCGGTGCCCGGCCTTTATCAGATTGTTAGCCATCGGCCGGCCCATGATTCCGAGGCCGACAAATCCGATCTGCATGGCTCTTCTCCGACTGCAATGGCTGGCGAATGAGGCAGAGTGCACGGCCGGCCGCTGCGGCTCAAGCGTCGAGCATTCCGATCAGCCGCCATTAGCTCGCTTGGCGCGCTCGCGCGCCGATACCGGATGCGGCACCCATGGCCGGTCGCCGCGGCTCGCGTTGGCGCGCTCGACGGTGACGCCGCCGGCGTCGAGCCACAGCGCGATCGCGCCGTCGCGCCAGCTGTCAATGCGATCCACCACCGGGATCTGCGACTTGCAGGCAAATCCCGCCGGCACCTGGGCGACGATCGCATCGACCGTGTCGCACACCACCGGCAGCCCCGCCGCGCCGGTCACCAGCGCGACAAGCCGGCCGCGGGCGCTGTAAGTGCATCTCTCCGCCACCGTGCAATCGAGCGCGCCGGCAGAGGAGCCGGCAGTGGGCCACGGCAGCAGGCCCGCACCGGTTTCCTGCGCCAGGAACGAGCGACTGAGCCGTTCCGCGGTGTCGGCGACATGATAATCGCCGCTCGCCGCGCGCGCCGCCAGCAGGCGACCGAAATCGCCGAGGACGATGTCCGGCGGGCGGGTCAGCAGCATCGTCGAGAGGCCGGCGGCGATCCCGACCAGGCCCCACCGCCGCCATCTGCCCTGCCACAGGCAGAGCCAGCAGCCGCCGAGCACGATCACCGCCAGCCCAAACATCGGCAGGCGCGGCGTCCGCCAGACGTTGCCCGGCAGCGGGGCGACCGCTTGGGCAACCCAGATCGTCGCGTCGATGCCCCAGCCCATCGGCACCAGCCCGATCCATTCGAGCCCGAACGGCATCAACAGGCAGGCGACGAGCCCGAATGGCATGATCAGGATGGCGTTGAGCGGATCGGCGGCGACGTTGGCGAGCGGCGAATACAGCACGATGCGGTGGAAATGATGGATAGCAAACGGCTCGGTTCCCGCCGTCGCGATCAGCGTCGTCACGACGACCGCACCGAGATAGCCGAGCGCCTTGCGCACCACCGAGCCGCTGTGAAACAGCGGGGCGAAACGCGCGCCCCACGTTTCGTAAGCCGCTATCAATGCGACGACGGCACCGAACGACATCTGGAAGCTGACCCCGATTAGTCCCTCCGGCTCGATCAGCAGCACCACCAGCGCCGCGACGGCACAAATTCGCATCGAAATCCGCAGCCGGTCGATCAACACCGCGCCGAACACGATGCCGCTCATGATGAACGAGCGCTCGGTCGGCACCGAGGCACCTGAGATCATCAGGTAGACGAACATCACGAGGATCGCGCAAATCGCCGCAATCTTCTTGATCGGGTGGCGCAAGGCGAGCCAGGGGATCAGCGCCAGACCGCCGCGCGTCGCCAGAAAAACGATACCGCCGACCAGTGCCAGGTTCATCCCCGAGATCGCCAGCAGATGCGCCAGCCCCGAGTCGCGGAAGGCTTGGTTCACCTCTTCGGCGATGGCGCCGCGCTTGCCGGTGATCAGAGCCGCCGCGATGCCTCCGGTCGAACCGGGCAGCGCCGCGGTGATGCGGCCGGTCATGTCGTTGCGCAGCCGCAGCAGCCATTCCCGCCAGCCGCCCTCGCGGTCTTCGTCTGGCTTCGCGATGCGGCGCGCCGGCCCGAAGCTGTAGCCGACCCCGCCGATCCCGGCGAAATAGAGTGCCCGCTGCAGGTCCCAGCCGCCCGGGACGATTTGCGCCGGGGGCGGATACAGCCGGGCTCGCATCGCGATCCGGTCGCCCGGCCGCAGCGTGTCGCTGGTCGCGGGGATGCGGATGCGCAGCCGACGCGGTTGGCTATCGGGCGCGATGCCCGGCAGCGGGTCCGGCGCGACGACAACCCGCCAACCCTGACCGAGCTGATCGATGTCGACGACCCTGCCGGTGACCGCGACGGGGGCGAGACGGCGCTCCAGCACCGGCGCGCCGCGCTCGCTGCCGGCCTGCTGCATCACGGCAAACCCGGCCGCGATAAAGGCGAACACGATGCTGGCTTTGCGCAACGCCGGCCAGCGCCACAGCGCCGCCGTCAGCACAGCGGCGATGATCAGTGCCGCGCCGCCGATCCAGGGCGGCGGCTCGCTCGTCAGGGTGAAGTAAACGGCAATGCCGGTGCCGAAGAACACCGGCGGCCACAGGATGCGGCGATCGCCTTCGGCCGCCAGCGCCGCCGCCAGGGCGGCGCGCAGCCGGAGCGCCTGGCGCGGCCCGGCGTCAAGGCCCTCTCTCGCGGCCGCCAGATCAGCCATCGCCGCCCCATCCGCTCGCCGCGAGCGTAAGCGATTACCCTCGTATGCAACAGCAGGTTTGGCGATCTCCGCTAGACGCTCTCCGTCTACGAGCGGCGGAGCGCATTTCAAGCCTGCCCTTGATGGGGGAGGGTGGGGAGGGGGTGGTGGCGCCGACGGTCCCGCTTACCTGGGCAAGGTGAGTTCACCCCCACCCCAACCCTCCCCCACCGAGTCCATCGAGGGGGAGGGTGGGGGCACGTCAAAAAGCGATCCTCGCCGGCGCGAAACCAGCCGTTGCCGCCGCTTTTATCGTCCGCTCAGGATTTCCTGCCATTGCCGACAGGCCTGCATCTGGGCGGCGTTGGCAAAGCGCCCTTCCCCCGCTCCCGCGCCGATGTAATGCTCGCTGGCCGAGCGTATGTCGCCGCGGGCGATCCCGGCGGCAACGTCCGGGTACATCTCTCTGTAGAATTCTTCGTCGATTTCCGGTGCGGCCCCGAGCCGGCCTTCGAGATAGCCGTGTTCTAGGAAATGCTCCCGCAGATCCTCAATCGCTCCGGACTCTTTTGCCTGTGCCAGATCGGGGTAGGTCGCCGCGTAAAACGCCGCGTCGAACGGCAGTCGCGCAATCAGCACCCGCAACAGCGCCCGCAAGGCGGGACCCGGGACCGGCGCCCGGGGAAGCGCGCGCAGCATCTCCGGCGTCAGCATCAACGCGTCGAGCAGTATCCGGCCGTTGGGCAGGGCAGACGGTTCATCCATGACGGCAAATTGCCTCGGTACCCCCGATTTGGCAAGCAGACGCCCAGGATCGCTCGGGGCGCAT
>DASYUS010000117.1:0-4435 GCA_036000945.1 Allostellaceae bacterium | reverse complement strand
CTCATCAGGCTGCCGGCCTTTGTCAGCTCGGCGATTTTTTTGGCGATCGCGGTCCCGGCGCGGTCGAAGGGCGGGGTCTCGAAGGCGCCGACCGGGCCGTTCCAGACGAGGGTGCGGGCGTTTTCGAGGGCGCGGCAGATCCGCTCGGCCGATTGCGGTCCGAGGTCGAGGATCATCGCGTTCATCGGCACCATGTGGACGGGGACGGTGCGGGTCATGACGCCCGGCTCCAGCTTTTCGGCGGTCACGACATCCTCGGGCAGGATGATGTCGCAGCCCTGCTCCTCCGCGAAGGAGAGGACGGCGCGGGCGATGTCGGCGAGGTCGGGCTCGTAGAGCGAGCGGCCGACCGGGCGGCCCTTGGCGTGGAGGAAGGTGTTGGCCATCGCGCCGCCGATCGCCATGAGATCCACCTTGCGGATGACGAAGTGCAACAGGTCGAGCTTGGTCGAGACCTTGGCGCCGCCGATGAGCGCCATCACCGGGTGGCGCGGGTTTTCGAAGGCGGCGGCGAGGGCTTCCAATTCGGCCTGCATGTTCTTGCCGGCGGCGGCCGGCAGCAGGTGCGCCAAGGCCTCGATCGAGGCGTGCGCCCGGTGCGATGCCGAGAAGGCATCGTCGATGTAAACGTCGCCGAGGGCGGCAAGCTGTTCGGCGAATTCCGGGTCGTTCGCCTCCTCCTCCGGGTGGAAGCGCAGGTTTTCGAGCAGCGCCACGTCGCCCGGCTGCAGCGCGTTGACGACGCTTTCCGCCTCTTCGCCGACGCAGTCCTCGGCAAAGTGCACCTCCTTGCCGCCGATCGTCCGGCTGAGCGCCGGGACAACTGGGCGCAGCGACTGCGCCGCGTCGTAGCCCTTGGGGCGGCCGAAATGCGACATCACGACGACCCGAGCACCCTTGTCGACGAGCGCGGCGATCGTCGGCGCGAGGCGCTCGATGCGGGTCGCGTCGGTCACCGTGCCGTCTTTCACCGGCACGTTCAGATCGGCGCGCAGCAAGACGCGCTTCCCGGCGACATCGAGTTCGTCGAGGGTGCGAAACCGCGGCATGACCATCACCTCCCGGACAATCCCGCCTCCCTTATGGCCGGGCTCGGCGCCCTTTGCAAACAAGCGGCGGCGGCATACTTCCATGGCGATGGCCACCGCCCTCGACAAGCTCGCCTTCGAGACTGCGCAGATGGCGCGGATCGGCTGGTTTTTCGGCCAGAAGCTGCTCGCTGCGCGGCTCGCCACGCCGGTCCCGACGCCGCCCGAACTGAAGGGCCGCGCGATGCCCGACCGGCGCCGGCTCATCGCCGATCTGTGGCGGCTGATCGAAGCCGATTGGCGCAACATCGAGGCCGGGATTTATGCCCCTCCCGAAGACGGCAGCGGCGGCCCCTTCGCCGAGTTGCGCCGGGCGGCCGATTTTTTCGCCGATCTGCGCGCCGTCGAGGCGCGCCGCCACGGCGCGCCGGCCGATGCGCTGCTGCGAGAGGCCGGCGTGGAGCGTTACCCGCCCTATTACCGACAGAAATTCCATTTCCAGAGCGACGGCTATCTGAGCGAGGCCTCGGCCGCGCGCTACGACCACCAGGTCGAGGTCTTGTTCGGCGGCGGTGCGGCGGCGATGCGGCGCCAGGCGCTGGTGCCGCTGCGCGGCGCGATGCGCGAGCATGCCGGCGGCCAGAGTCCGTTGCGGCTGCTCGACATCGGTTGCGGCACCGGGGCCTTCCTGCGCGAAGTCAAGCGCAACTATCCGCGGCTGGCGGTTGCCGGGATCGATCTGTCGGCACCCTACCTGGCGGTGGCGCGGCGGCGGCTGGCGCCGTGGTCGCGTGTGACGCTGATCGAGGCGGCGGCCGAAGCGATGCCGTTCGCGATCGGAGAGTTCGACGTGGTCACCGCCGTCTATCTCTTTCACGAGTTGCCGCCGCACGTGCGTCGCGCCGTTGTCGCTGAGATCAGCCGGGTATTGAAGCCGGGCGGTACCTTCATTCTCGTCGACTCGTTGCAAAAAAGTGACGCGCCCGATTACGATGCGCTGCTCGATTATTTTCCCCTTGCCTTTCACGAACCATTTTACAAAAGCTACCTGGTCGAAGACCTCGACCGGCTGATATCGCCGGGCTTCACCCCTGAGGAGCGCTCGCTCGCTTACTTTTCGAAGGTGATCAGTTACCGGCGTGGTGGTCGCCCCCCGACCAACCACAACATGTAGATAGCGGTTGGCACCGACCCACAAGGGTGATACCGTATCTTGTGGAGCTTAGGGGTCCAACCACAGCATACGGGGGGTTTAACATGGATGGGACCTGGACGCTGGAGCCGAGCGAGGCGGAAGTCTGCGCGCCCGCGTGCGTCGAGCCTACCTGGACGGCGGAGCGCATTGAGCGCCTGACCGCGTTGTGGGAAGAGGGGGTCACCACGGCCGAGATCGGCCGTCGAATCGGCGTCACCAAGAATGCGGTGATCGGCAAGGTGCACCGCATCGGGCTGGTGCCGCGCGTCGTCACCGAAAAGCCGGCGCCGCGGCGCAACGTGTTCGATTTCACCGGTCCCGTCTGCATGTGGCCGATCGGACACCCGGGCGAAGACGATTTCCATTTCTGCGGCGGCCGGCCGATCGCCGGCAAGCCCTATTGCAGCGAACACGCCGCCAAGGCCTATATCCGCCCGAAGGACAAGCCCGAGGCGGCATAGGGCCGCACGGGACAGCCCTTTCCCGATTGGCGGAGAGGGCAGGTCCGAGGTTGTCGCGAACGGAATGCGGCGAGCCGCCCTCGCTCGCCGCTCGGCTGCGCCAGTGCGGCTCCGGGCTACGCCGGCAGCAGGTGGATCACCCGCATGATGGCGGTGCCGCGGCCGATATTCTCGGTCTCTTCCAGGAGGCCCTTGTTGCAGCTCCACACGTCGCCTTTCTTGACGACGAACTCGCTGCCGGGGTTTTGCTTGACCCGGATCTCACCCTCCGCGCAGTGGCAGACCATGTCGTTCGGCATCGGTCTGCCCGACGCCAGTTTAGCCTTTCGCTTATACACAAAGTCGACCATCGAGACGTTCTTGTAGGCCGGGATCATCGATTCCCGCTTCCCGTACTCGACCTGCCGCACACCGGGAGCTACCTCCTTGCCCGCGGTCGCGGCAGCCGGCTGAGCCTGGGCGCCTTCGCTGGCGACCGCCGCAGAGGTTGCGGCGAGCGCAAAAGCGAGCGCTGAACGGCGATTAACGAGGTCCATCGCGCTTCTCCTTCGATGTTACCGGAAGGCAAACAAGGCCGCCGGCTACTCGTCCTCTTCCTGCAGCGCGCTTTCGTGCCAGCGGCGCAAAAGGCGGCGCGACAGGAGATCGAGCAGCATATAGATCGCGATTCCGGTCAGCGACAGGAGGAACAGCGCGGCGAACATGCGGGCGATCGCCAGGCGGTAGCCGGCTTCGAGAATGCGGAAGGCGAGCCCGGTTTCGGCGCCGCCGGTGCCGGCGACGAACTCGGCGACCACCGCACCGATCAGCGCAAGGCCGCCGCTGATCCTCAGGCCCGCGAGAAAATAGGGCAAGGCGGTCGGCAGCCGCAGGTAGAGCAGGACCTGGCTCCGCGAGGCGCCATAGAGGCGGAACAGCGCCAACAGGTTGCGGTCGGCGCTGTTGAGCCCGACCGTGGTGTTCGAGACGATCGGAAAAAACGCGACGATCCAGGCGCAGACGAGCAGCGCCAGAAACGGCTGGCGCACCCAGATGATGATCAACGGCGCGATCGCGACGATCGGCGTCACCTGCAGGATCACCGCATAGGGGAAGAGGCTCAACTCGAGAATCCGCGAGCGCGAGAACAGGAGCGCGATCGCGCCGCCGAAAAATGCCGCGGCAGCGAGCGCCGCCAGCGTGATGCGCAGCGTGACCAGAAGCGAGCCCAAGAGGCTCGGCCCATCGACCCAGAGGCTGCGCGCAATCGCGCTCGGCGTCGGCAGGATATAGGGCGGGATGCCCTTGAGGTGGACGACGCCTTCCCAGGAAGCGAGGAACAGGAGGCCGACAGCAACAGGGGCCAAAAGCCGTACCTCACGCCGGCTGCCGCCGGCCTTCATCGTACGGCGTCCTCCGCCATAGCCGCAGCGAGTCTGCCGGAGAGGGTCTCGCACATGGCGGCGTAGGCGGGCGCGCTGCGCACCGCGCGGTGGCGCGGCTGCGCCAGTTCGACCGGCAGATCGGCGACGATCCGCCCGGGGCGCGGGGTCATCACCGCGACGCGGGTCGACAGATAGACCGACTCGAAGACGCTGTGCGTCACGAAGAGGATCGTCGGCCGGTGCGCCTCCCAGAGGCGCAAGAGATCGTCGTTGAGCGCGAGGCGGGTGATCTCGTCGAGCGCGGCGAATGGCTCGTCGAGCAGCAGCAGATTGGGTTCGGTGACGAGGGCGCGGGCGATCGACACCCGCATCCGCATGCCGCCCGAC
>DASYUS010000116.1:0-11062 GCA_036000945.1 Allostellaceae bacterium | reverse complement strand
TCGGTGCCGGGGTCGGCTGGCTCGCCGAGGAATTTCAGGCGCTCGGCGTCCCGTTCGAGCGGCGCGGCGCGCGGACCCGCGAATACATCGAGATCATGCGCAAGCTGTGGACCGAGAAGACGAGTTCGCATGCCGGCGAATTCGCCAGCTTCACCGGCGTCACCAGCTACCCGAAACCGGCCGGAGACAGGGCCATCCCGGTGTGGTTCGGCGGCGAGAGCAATGCGGCGCTGCGCCGGGTCGCCGCCTATGGCGACGGCTGGCTCGGCTTCAAAGTGTCGCCGGCCGACGCCGCCGGGAAGATCCGGGAGATCGAAAGACTGCTCGCCGCCAACGGTCGCAAGCGCTCCGACGTGACGCTGGCGGTCTCGCCCTACAGCGACCCGATCGCCCCGGACGATCTGCAACGCTACCGCGATGCCGGCGCGGACGAGGTGGCGTTGCTCTTGCGCGGCCGGCCGTCCAACGAAGCCGAAGTGATTGCCGGCATCGAACGCCTCGCCCGCGATTTCGTCGAGCCGGCGGCAAAGCTGTAGATGCGAAGGCGAGGCCGAGGCGTTTGGCGTGCTTCGAGACGCGCGCCGGCTCCGCCGCCGCGCTCCTCAGCATGACGACGGCTTGTTGATGGCATTCACCTCTTTCGTCATCTTGAGGAGCGCTCCGCAGGAGCGCGTCTCGAAAGACGCACCGCACCGACCCAGGCCGGAGCACAGGAGAGCCCCTTTACGATGAAAAACGACAACCGGCCGCGCCAATACCGCAAGGACACGCTGTTGACGCATGTCGGGCGCAACCCCGAGGCCAATCACGGCGTCGTCAACCCGCCCGTCTACCACGCCTCGACGATCCTCTCGAAAAACATGGCCGAGTGGGAGGCAAAGCGCGCCGCGCCGCCGTTTACCGGCGTGCGCTACGGGCTGCACGGGACGCCCGGCACCTTCGCGCTCGAAGAGTTGCTAGCTCGGATCGAGGGCGGCTACCGCGCGATGCTGATGTCGTCCGGGCTCGCCGCCGTCACCGCCCCGCTGCAGGCGCTCTTGTGCGCCGGCGATCATTGCCTGATGGTCGATTCGTGCTACGGCCCGGCGCGCAATTTCTGCGAGGGCATCCTGAAGAAATGCGGTGTCGAGACGACCTATTACGACCCGCTGATCGGCGACGGCATCGCCGCGCTGATGCGGCCCAACACCCGGGTCGTCTATTGCGAGTCGCCGGGCTCCCTGACCTTCGAGATCCAGGACATCCCGGCGATCGCCGCCGTTGCCCACCGCCACGGCGCCAAGGTGCTGATGGACAACACCTGGGGCACCCCCTACCTGTTCCGCCCGTTCGAGCACGGCGTCGACGTCTCGATCCACGCCGCCACCAAATACATCTGCGGCCATTCCGACGCGATGCTCGGCGCCGTCATCACCAACGAGGAATGCTTTCTCCCCGTCCGCTCGGCGACGGCGCAGATCGGCCACAGCGCGGCCCCGGACGACGTGTTCTTTGCGTTGCGCGGCATGCGCACGCTGAGCGCCCGCCTCGAACGCCATCAGAAGAACGCGCTCGAAGTCGCGCGCTGGCTGCAGACCCGGCCGGAGGTGTCGCGCGTCCTCTACCCGGCGCTCCCCGAAGACCCGGGGCATCGGCTCTGGCAGCGCGACTTCCTCGGCGCCTGCGGCCTCTTCGGCGTCGTCCTGAAGGCGGCGCCGAAGGAATCGGTCTACGCCTTTATCGACGCGCTCGACCTGTTCGGCATCGGCGCCAGCTGGGGCGGTTTCGAGAGCCTGATCCAGCCGGCCTACCCCGACCGCAGCCGCAGCACGACACGCTGGGACGCCGAGGGGCCGCTCGTCCGCCTCCATATCGGCCTTGAAGACCCGCAGGACCTGATCGCCGACTTGGCGCAGGGGCTCGACAAGTTGAGAGGCGGGGCATAGCCGCTGTCGCCACCGTTGCCCGGTCGCACTATATTGGCGACATGGATCGTCGACAGGTCATAGCGCGATTGCGTGAGCACGAGAGCGAACTCAGGCGCCGGGGCGTGCATCATGCGGCGCTGTTCGGCTCCTTGGCGCGAGGAGCCGCGACAGCCGCCAGCGACATCGACATCCTGATCGAAATCGACCCGGAGCGGCCGATCGACCTGTTTGCCTATGCCGGCATTAAGCGCTACATCGCCGAACTTTTCGAGGGGCCAGTCGATGTCGTCGACCGCGACGCCCTCAAGCCCTATCTGCGCCGGCCGGTTGTCGATGACGCGGTCTACGCGTTCTAAATCCCTGCGCGGACCGCTCCTCGACATCGTGGAAAATATCCACCTCGCGATGGAATTCGTTCGCGGGCTCGACTACCGGGCCTTCTATGAAGATCGGCGCACCGTCTACGCCGTCATCCGTTGTCTAGAGATAATCTCCGAGGCATCGCGACGGCTGCCCGAAGAGCTGAAGGCGCGCCATACCCAGATCCCCTGGCGTGACATTGCCGCAGCCGGAAACATCTACCGCCACGAATACGAGGATGTGCAGGAGCAGCGCGTCTGGCGCACTGTCAATGACCATTTGATGCCGCTGCTCCGCGCGGTCGAGGGAGAGCTCTCGAAGTTGCCGGAATGACCGGCGCGCATGCCCGGTAATACCGGGTCGGCATTTCCCATCGGGCGGCAATGCCGGCAGAATGGGCGCCGCACAGCGCCGGTGGCGCCTCGGGAGAGTGGGATGGACGTGAGGGAGGCGGAAATTCGCATCGACGTGTCGCGCGAGGGCTACCTCGACCGGGCGCGCGAGCTGGTGCCGCTGCTCGCGGCGGCGGGCGACGAGACCGAGCGGCACCGCGAGGTCGCCCCGCATGTCGTGCGCGCGATGATCGAGCGCGGCATCTTCAAGATGCTACTGCCCCGCTCCCTGGGCGGCGCCGAACTCGACCCGCTGACCTATACCGAGGTGCTCTACACCCTGGCGCAGGGCGACGGCAGCCCGGCCTGGTGCCTCGGGCAGAATTCCGGCTGCTCGATGATCGCCCCCTATCTCGCGCCGGAGATCGCTCGCGAAATCTTCGGCGGCCCCTTCGGCATCCTCGCCTGGGGCCCCGACTTGCCGGCCGCCGGCCGCACGGTGAGGGTCGAGGGCGGCTATCGGCTGACCGGACGGTGGGGCTTTGCCACCGGCAGCCGGCACGCCACCTGGCTCGGCTGTCATTGCCCGGTCTTCGAGGCGGACGGCAGCCCGCGCTTGCTGCCCGACGGGCGGCAGCAGGTCCGCACGATGCTCTTCCCGAAATCCGAGGCGCGGATCATCGACAACTGGCAGGTTTTGGGACTGCGCGGCACCGGCAGCGACAGCTATGCCCTCGAAGACCATTTCGTGCCGCAGGCCTACACCGCCGGGCGCGACAATTTCGACGAGCTGCGCGAGAGGGGGCCGCTCTACCAGTTCACCAGCGGCATGATCTACGCGATGGGTTTTGCCCACGTCGCGATGGGCATCGCCAAGGGCGCCTACGACGCCTTTATCGAGATCGCGCGCGACAAGGTGCCGCGCGGCTCGCGCGGCACGCTGCGCGAGAACAACGTCATCCAGTCGCAGATCGGGCAGTGCGAGGCGCGCCTCAAATCGTCGCGCGCCTATCTGCGCGGCGTCATCGCCGAAATGTGGGAGGAGGCGCAGGCCGAGGGCCGGATCAGCCCCGAACACCACCCGCAGCTGCGGCTTTCGGCGACGTGGGCGATTCACCAGGCGCGCGATGTCGTCGCGACCGTCTACCACGCCGCCGGCGCCTCGGCGATCTTCGAGTCGAACCCGCTCGAACGCCGGATGCGCGACATCCACGCCGGCACCCAGCAGGGCCAGGGCCGCCCGGTGCATTTCGAAACCGTCGGCCAGATGCTGATGGGCCTGCCGCCGCAGGGGCGGATGTTCCGGTAGCAAAAGCCCTTCTCCCGCAATGCGGGAGAGAGTGGCGAGCGCAGCGAACCGGGTGAGGGCAGGCTGACGTCGCCCTCACCCACCGGTCGCTGACGCGACCGGTCCCCCCTCTCCCGCATTGCGGGAGAGGGTTTATTACGGGTGGATCACCGTCTCGTGCTGGCTGATGACGAAGGCTTCGTGGCGTTCGAGGAAATCGCCGACGACTTCGACAAACGCCTCGGGCCGCTCGGTGGCGATGACGTGGCCGGCGTCGTAGACGAGGACGAGGTGGCAGTTGGGCAGCAGCGCCTTGTAGTTCCGTCCCATCTCGGGCGGGATCAGCCGATCGAGCGTGCCGCACAGCACGAGCGTCGGGACGTCGAGGCCGCGCATCCGCGCTTCAAGGTCGGGGTCGCGGCCGGGACCCATCAGCCGCCCGACCAGCGCCCGCGTCTGCGCTGCCACCGCCGGCGGCGGCGGCACGATCGGCGGCATCCGCTCGGGGTGGCCGTAGAGCTGGCGCGCCATCTGCTCGGGCGTGCCCGCGGCCGGGCCGGCGCCGGGCGGCCGCATCGCCGCCGGTGATTCGAGGACGAGCGCCGAGAGCCGCTCCGGCGCCTGCACCGCCAGCCAAAGCGCGCACTTGCCGCCGAACGAGGTACCCCACAGATTGAACCGGTTGAGGCCGAGCGCGTCGCATGCCCGCAGCATCGTCAGCGCATAGTCGGCCATCGCCTGGCTGCGCGTGTTCTCGGCCGAGGTGCCGAAGCCCGGCATCTCGAACGCAAACACCCGGTAATGCCGCGCCAGCAGATCATGCGCCCGGGTCAGCCGCATCCCGCCGGCGCCGTGCAGATGCACCAGCGGCACGCCCTCCCCGGCCTCGCAGTAGCGGATGCGAAAGCCGTCCGCCTCGACGAATTTTTCCGCAAACGCCGCGCCCGGCGGCGCCGTCACCCCTGCCTCTGCCACGCTCTCACCCCTTGCTTCCGGCACCGTAGGATGGGTTGAGCGCCAGCGAAACCCATCGATTGGGCGCATAGATGGTGGGCTTCGCTACGCTCAGCCCACCCTACGAGATTATTCTACCATGCCTTGAGCACCGGCATCAGGTGCTCGGCGAGGAGCCGCATCGAGCGCCGCACCGTGGCGCTGTCCTGGCCCGGATGGTGCAGGTTCAGCGACAGGTGGGTCAGTTGCCGGCCGCGGTAGGGCAGGAGCGCCCGCAGCACCTCGTCCGGGGTGCCGACCGCGAACGGTTGGCCGCCATGGCCGATCCCCGGAACGTGGCGGAACTCGCCGACCGGCGGCAATGCCCCGAGCGGCTCGGCGCCGCGGCTGCCGGCCGCCGGGTTGCCGTGCGTGCGGTAGAAATAAAGCACCTGGTGCAGCCCGGCCTCGGCCGCGTCCCACGCCTCTTCGCGCGTCGCGGCGACGTGGACGCGCAGCGGCACCGAGGCGATCGGCCGGGTCGCCGGGTCGTGGCCGTTGGCCCGCAACCCCGCCAGATAGGCATCGTGGCCGCGCCCGGCGCCGGCCGCCATGCCGTAGCCGCGCCGCGCCGTCCACCGGACGCTCTGCTCGCCCATCGCGGCGACAAGGATCGGCGGGCCGGGGCGCTGCACCGGCAGCGTCGTCAGGTGCACGTCAGGGAAGGTGTAGTATTTGCCCTGGTGGCTGAACCTCTCGCCGGCAAAGCAGCGCTCGATGACGCGCAGCGCCTCGAAGGTGCGGCCGAGCCGGTTCTCGATCGGGATGCCGAAGGTGCGGAACTCCTCCGGCGACGACCCGACGCCGACGCCGAGATCGACGCGCCCCTGCGAGATGTTGTCGAGCACGGCGACGTCCTCGGCGACGCGCAGCGGGTTGTGCAGCGGCAGCAGCAGGACGAAGGTGCCGAGGCGGACCCTCCGGGTGCGCGCAGCGACCGCGGCGAGAAAGGTGAACGGCGACGGGTTCCACGCGTCGGGCGAGAAGTGGTGCTCGCTCGCCCAGACGCAGTCGAAGCCCAATTCCTCGGCCAGCACCGCCTCTTCGAGATGGTCGCGGTAGAGGGCGGCGAGCGGCCGCCCGTCGCCCGGCAGCGTGCGAATCCCCGATGTCCAGACGAGCTTCATCGACCCACGTCCGCAACAGCCCGCATCCCCGGCGAAAGCCGGGGCCTACCCTTCAGCTGCTCTGTCGGTGGATCCGTGGGTCCCGGCTTGCGCCGGGACTGCGGATTTATTGTAGCCACGATGGATCTGCCAAGCGCGCGATGCAGCTCAGATGTCGCGGATGTGCGGCAGGACTTTGCTGCCGAAGAGTTCGAGCTTCTCCATCATCGTGCTGGTATCGGCGGTGCCGGGATCGGTCAGCCCGATATCGATGACGCCGACGCCGATTTCCTCGCGCGCCTGGCGGAGCTGCTTGATCACCCGGTCCGGACCGCCGCAGAAGCTGATCGGTAAGACGCGGCCGACGTTGGCCGGGCGCGCGTTGCCGCCGACATTGCGCCGGTCCTGCTCGATGAGCGCCCTGGCCAAATTCGCCGCAATCGGAAACGGCGCCTGCGCTTTCGCACGCTGCTCCAGCGCCGCTTCGGCCGCCGCGTCGGTGTCGCAGAGAATCATGTTGCAGCGGTAGACGATATCGTCGGGACCCGGCTCCCAGCCGTATTCCTTGCACTGCTTGCGGTAGTAGCCGGTCGCCTGCGCCATCAGGTCGAAGCTGCCGTAGGAAACGCCAAGGCCAAGATGGTGGCGGGCGGCGAAATCGGCGGCCTCCGCGCTGACCCCGAGCGAATAGGTCTCCGGGCGCGGGCTCTGCGGCGGGCGCGGCCAGATCGACACGGTGCGGTACTGGAAGTAGCGGCCCTACCAACCAAACGGATACGGCTCGCTCCACGCCTTGAGGACGAGTTCCATCCCCTCGTCGGTACGCTCGCGCGCCTCCTTCGGGTTGAGGTCGTAACTGAGGTATTCGTTGGTCGTGCCGCGCAGCATGCCGAAGACAAAGCGGCCGGGGTGCATCGTATCCAGCATCGCGCATTCCTCGGCGAGCCGGATCGGGTTGGAGACGGGGACGATCGGCCCGAGCAGCGCGATCTTGATGCCCTCGACGTGGCTGGCGAGGTAGGTGGCCGCCATCGGCACCGACGGGGTCAGGATGCGCGGCGAATAATGGTGCTCCGACAGGCTGATCCAGTCAAAGCCGAGCTGCTGGACAAAACGGGCGCGCTCGATCATGCCGCGATAGGCTTTGACCCCGGCTTCGGGGTCGTAGGCGCCGGACGGCACCGGCCACTCCCGCGGCGTCTCCGCCGTCACCGGATATCGCCCGGTTTCGAAGAACGAGACTTTCATCGTGCCCTCTCCCCGCCGCGCTATCGCAAAGCCTCACCGTAGCACCAGCGCGCAGCGCTGGCGAGCAGTTGGGCGAGCGCCCATCGCCGCGCGGTTGCCTTGGGGCGCGCGATGGTCTCTGATGTGCGGCGAGTTTCAACGGTAGCGAGGGAGGAGCCTCGATGGCGCTCAACGCATTGCACCACGTCACCGTGCAGACCACCGATCTCGAGGCGACGCGGGATTTCTACCGCGACGTCCTCGGCCTCACGGTCGGCTTCCGCCCGGACCTCGATTTTCCGGGCTATTGGCTCTATTGCGGCGACGTGCCGGTCGTCCACCTGGTGCCGCGCGCCAATGCGATCGGCGGCGGCCCGTCCGACGACACCGGCCCGTTCGACCATTTCGCCTTTCTGGCGTCGGATTTCCCGGCGGTGAAGGCGAACCTCGAAAAGCGCGGCGTCAAATACCGCGAGAACCACATCGCCAAACCGCCGATCGACCAGCTGTTCTTCCCCGACAACAACAACGTGATGGTCGAGCTCAACTTCCCGCGCTAGGCCCGTGGCTGCGGCGAGAAGATCACAGGATTAGGGCCCCTCACCCCGGCCCTCTCTCCGCAAGCGGGGCGAGGGAGACAGGCGGCGCCGGTGGCGCAACAGCGTTCCCTCTCCCCGCATGCGGGGAGAGGGACAGGTTGAGGGGCCAGCGTGGCGACCGCCAACCCTATTTCGAATCGGAACCCGGCTTCGAGTCGCCGGCACCAGTGGCGGGCAGCGCCGGCTTGCTGGGCGGCGAGCTGCTGCCGGTGCCGGTGGCGCCGTTGCGGCCTTCGATCCATTCCGGCATTTCCTTCAGCTTCGCCTGGTCCTGCGAAATCTTGAAGGCGGCCTTGGCGCTGTCCCAGTTGAACTGGTCGATCGGCAGGGCGACGCGATGGCTGCCGATGCCCAAAACCCCGCCGGAAGCGATGACGAACTTTTCGAGCTTCTTGGTCTTGGGGTCCATCAGGATCGCCGTGATGTAGCCGGCCTTGGCGTCATCGCTGCCATAGACGGCGACCCCGCTGAGGTTCGAGACGTCTTCCTTGGTCAACGGATTGACCGCCGGCATTGGCGCCGGAGCGGTGGCCGGCGCCGTGGCGCCGGCGCGCGGCGGCGGCGACGACCCCGGCGAGCCGGGCGAGGTCTGAGCGGATGCCGCGGTGCCCAGCAGGGCGAGAGCGGCCACGGCTATCGGGATTGTGCGCATTGCAGGTCTCCAATGCCCGTTCAAGCTGACCTGCCAACGCAGCCCGGTGGCGGTGGGTTCCCAAACGCGCGACACCGGCTCGGCTCACCGGGCGACGACGCGGCGGTAGAGATGCCAGGTGGCGTGGCCGAGTACCGGCATCACGACGATAAGACCGAGAAACAGGGGCAGCGTGCCGATTGCGAGACCGGCCGCGACGATGAGCCCCCACACGGCCATCGGGCCGGGGCTGGCGCGCACCGCACGCAGCGAGGTGCCGATCGCCGCCGTCAGGCCGACATCGCGGTCGAGCATCAGCGGCACCGAGACGACGCTGATCGCCAGCACCGCCACCGCAAACAGAAAGCCGACCCCGATCCCCACGGCGATCATCGTCCAGCCGGCGCCGGTCGTCAGCACGTCGCGGGCGAACGCGGCGACCGACGCCGGCTCCTCCGGGCCGAGCGTCAGGTCGTAGATGGCGATCGCGACATTCAGCCAGATGAGGAAGATCGCCAGCAGCACGAGGCCGAACAGCACGATCGAGCCGAAGGACGGGTTGCGAAAAATGCCGAGGGCATCCGCCCAGCCGGCCTCGGCGCCGGCCTCGCGCCGCCGGCTCATCTCGTAGAGCCCGACCGCGGCGACCGGCCCGATCAGCGCAAACCCCGAGGCGAGCGGGAACAGCAGCGGCAACAGGCCGTAGCCGAAAACGAGGCGCGCCAGCACGAGGCCGGCCAGCGGATAGACCACGCAAAGAAAGATAACGTCGCTGCGCAACGCGGCGAAATCGTTGATCCCCCGGGTCAGCGCGGTGCCGAGGTCCGACAGCGCGATCGGGCGCACCGCCGGCGGCGCCGCATCGTGCGAATGGCGCCCGATCGCCTCGATCGCCGTGCCGGCATGCCTGATCTGGTCGACGCCCCATTCAACGGGATTACGGATGTGCATCTCTGTCCTCCTGAACCGCAGGTTCCAGAGGCCGCTTGCCAACCGTCGCAGCACGCCCGTTTTCCGGCCGCTGCCGGGTGGAGATGCGACCCTTCGTCGCACCCTATACACCGAATGGCCGTGCCGGTTCCAAGAAATCGGGGAGAGCCTTGCCGCCGCTGCGCCCTCGTGAAACGATCCCGGCTTGGCCTCGGGGGAGCGGCGAGACCGTGCAGCTCAGCAAAGACCGGATACTGACCACCCATGTCGGCAGCCTGCCGCGGCCGCCCGACCTCCTGGCGCTGCTCGAGACGCGCGAGCGCGGCGAGGCGATCGACGATGCGGCGTTCGCGGCGCGGCTCGCCGAGGCAGTCCGCGAGGTCGTCGCGCATCAGGTCGCCACCGGGATCGACAGCGTCTGCGACGGCGAACAGAGCAAGATGTCCTACACGTTTTATGTGCGGCATCGCCTAGCCGGCGTCGGCACCGCCAGCGGCGCCGACCCCGGTCGACCGCCACAGACCGCCCAGCATCGCGACATCGCCGACCATCCCGACTACGCCGAGCGGCTGCGCCGGTCGCGCACCGGGTCGCAATGGTTCAACGCACCGGTCGTGCCGTGCTGCACCGGGCCGATCAGCTACGCCGACCGGCGGCCACTGGAGACCGATCTCGCCAACCTGAAAGTGGCCTGCACCGCGGCGAACCCGGTCGAGGCCTTCATGAACGCCGCCTCGCCGGGGGTGCTGACGAAATTCGTCCCCGACCGCTACTACCAGGACGAAGACGCCTACGTCGCCGCGCTCGCCGATGCGCTGAAGGCGGAATACGAGGCGATCCACCGCGCCGGCTTCGTCCTGCAAATTGACGCCCCCGACCTCGGCTCAGCCCGCCACAACCAGTATCAGTACCTCAGCGACGCCGAGTTCCTGCGCATCGCCGAGCGCAACGTCGCCGCCCTCAACCACGCGACGGCGAACATCCCGCCGGAAGCGATGCGGATGCACATCTGCTGGGGCAATTACGAGGGCCCACACACGCACGACATCCCGCTCGCCACGATGTTCGACACCTGCATGCGGGCGCGCCCGCAGGCGCTCTTGTTCGAGGCGGCCAACCCGCGCCACGCCCATGAATGGGAGGATCTGCGCGCCGCCAAAATCCCCGACGACAAGATCCTGATGCCGGGCTGCATCGATTCAACGACCAATTTCGTCGAGCACCCCCGCCTCGTCGCTCAGCGCATCTGCAACGTCGCCGACATCGTCGGACGCGAGCGGGTCATCGCCGGCACCGATTGCGGCTTTGCCACCTTTGCCGCGCAGCAGAATGCGGTGGCGCCGTCGATCGCCTGGGCCAAGCTCGCCGCTCTCGCCGAGGGCGCCCGCATCGCCAGCGACCGCCTGTGGCGCCACTGACCAGCCGCTAGCAGCTGCCGCGGCCGAAGCCGCGCCGCAGCGCCGCCACGGCATCCTCGCGCGTGGTGGTGCCCAGGAAGCAGGAGAACTTTCCGTCACTGCGCAACTCGCGGTCGGCGAATGCCAGCTGTTTGTCGAGCGACGGGCATTGGCGTGTCTCGGCAAACTCATAGAGGCGCTGCAGTCGCGTGCCGCCCCATTGATAGGTGTAGCGCAGGCCGACGGGACCGGCGATGCAGGGGTTCAACCCGCTTTCGATCCGTGCATGATC
>DASYUS010000115.1:0-4362 GCA_036000945.1 Allostellaceae bacterium | reverse complement strand
TCATCCGCATTGTCACCCCGACCGAGGAGCGCCTGCCATGAGCTTCGATGGATTGCTGGTCCCAGCGGCCGCCCACCGCGCGGCTGCCGGCGATTGCGCGGCCGATGCGGTGCTGCAACTCTTGGCGCCGATTGCTTTCGGGCGGGAAACTTGCGGCGATCTCGCCGCGGCGGAACGCCGCGAGTGGTGGATCGGCAACGGACGGGGCGCCTACGCCGCCGGGACGGTGGCGCAGAATTTGACCCGGCGTTATCACGGGCTCCTCGTCGCGCCGGTCGATCCGCCGCTTGGGCGCTGCCTGGTGCTGGCCAAGGCCGATGCCGAGCTCGTTATCGGCGACCGCCGCGTCCCGCTCTTCGCCAATCGCTGGGCAAGCGGCGCGGTGGCGCCGGCGGGTCATCTCGCCCTCGAAAACTTTCACCTCGACGGCACCATCCCGGTATGGCGCTTCGCGATCGGCGACATCCGCGTCGAACAACGGATCTGGATGGAGCCGGGGGCGAACACGACCTACGTCGCCTGGAGTCTCCTGTCGCCCGGGAGCGCCGGCGATGCGCATCTCTCGGTCGCTATCCTGGCCAACGGGCGCGACCATCACGGCGAGACATGGATGCCCGGCTTCTCTCCGGAGGTCGCCGCGGCGGGCGACCGGCTGACGATGCGCGTGCCGGACCGCTTCGCGCTTGGTGTGGCTGCGCCCGGTGGCGCGATCGTCGCAGAACGCGCGTGGATCGAGAATTTCGACCTGAGTGTCGAGCGCGAGCGCGGCCTTCCCGAGCACGACCATCATCTATGCATCGGCCGGGCCGAGTTCGCGCTCGGCGATGGCGCCTGGCACGGTATCGTCGCCAGCCTCGACCCCGACGCTTCCTTCGACATCAGCGCCGCGCTGCAACGCCGTCGGGCGCACGACGGCGCGGTCGTTGAGCGCGCCCTCGATGTCGATCCGCTGTACGAAACCGCCCCGGGCTGGGTCATGCGGCTTGTTCTGGCCAGCGATCTATACGTCATCGGGCGGCCGGTCCCCGGCATTTCCGATGGGCGATCGGTGATTGCCGGATATCCGTGGTTCGGCGATTGGGGGCGTGACACGATGATCGCCTTGCCGGGCCTCTGTCTCGCCACCGGCCGCCGCGACGATGCCCTGAAGATCCTCGAAACCTTCGCCCGTTTCGTCGACCGCGGCATGCTGCCGAACGTCTTCCCCGGCGCCGGCGAGGTGCCCGAATACAACACGGTCGATGCCGCGCTCTGGTACATCGAGGCGTGGCGCAGCTATGTCGCAGCCACCGGCGATACCGCGTCGCTGACGCGCGCCTTCCCGGTCCTCGCCGAAATTGTCGAGTGGCACCAGCGCGGCACCCGGTTCGGCATATCCGTCGACCCGGCCGACGGGTTGCTGCGCGGCGGCGAGCCCGGCGTGCAGCTGACCTGGATGGATGCGCGGGTCGGCGATTGGGTGGTGACGCCGCGCATCGGCAAGCCGGTCGAGATCAATGCGTTGTGGCACAACGCGCTGGTGGCGATGGCCGGCTTCGCCGAGCAGATCGGCAATTCGCCAACGCCCTATGACGCTGCGGCCGAACAGGCTCGGACCGGTTTCCGGCGCTTCATCCGGCCGGATGGCCTCGGCCTCTTCGACGTGATCGACGGACCCGATGGCGCCGACGCGACGCTACGCCCCAATCAGCTGTTCGCGGTCAGCCTCCCGGCCTCGCCGCTGGACGCGAACATGCAGCGCCGGGTGCTCGACCAGTGCGGCGGGGTGCTGGTGGCGTCCTACGGGCTGCGCTCGCTGGCTCCGCAACATCCCGACTATCGTGGTGTCTATCGCGGTGGCGTCGTCGAGCGCGACGGCGCCTACCACCAGGGGCCGGTCTGGGCATGGCTGCTCGGCCACTGGGCGCTCGCGCATTACCGGGTGCACGGCGATGCGGCAGCGGCCCAGGCATGGCTGGAGCCCGTCGCCGACCACCTGTGCGACGCCGCACTCGGGCATGTCAGCGAGATCTTCGACGGCGACCCGCCGCACACCCCGCGCGGCGCCCCGGCGCAGGCGTGGTCCGTCGCGTGCGTGCTCGAAGCGTGGTGGCGGCTGGAGCACGCTCGCCGCTCCGGCAATTTGACGTGACGACGCTCACTCGCCGCGCGTACGCCGGTGGTCGTGTGACGCGCTCGCGCCTGGCCGTGTCGTGGGTGTTCTTTGCCAACGGCGCGGCGCTCGGCAGCTGGGTTCCCCACATCCCCGACGCGAAGCATGCGCTGGCGCTCGACGACGGCGTTCTCGGCCTATCCCTCCTGGCGATGGCCGCCGGCTCGCTGGTGGGGCTGCCGCTCAGCGGCGCGCTGACCGCCCACTTCGGCAGCCGCGGCACGACAACGGTGGCAATCCTGGCCGTTCTCGTTGCAACGCCGTTGCCGATCCTGGCGCCCAGCCTGCCGCTGTTTGCCCTGGCGCTCGCCGCGCTCGGGGTGGCCAACGGCGGTGTCGACGTCGCGATGAACGCCCAGGCGATCGCCATCGAGGAACGCCTCGGCTGGCCCGTCATGTCGAGCTTCCACGGGCTGTTCAGCGCCGGCGGTCTCGCCGGGGCGGCCGGGGCGGCGCTGGCGATGAGTGCCGGCGTCGGTCCGCGCTCTCATGTCCTGGCCGCTGCGGCCGGGCTTTTGCTCGTCAGCCTGGGTGCCGTTGCCTTCCTGCTGCCGGCATCCAACGCTGCCGCGGCGCCGGGCCCGGTTTTCCGAGTGCCGCGCGGCCCTCTGCTCGGCCTGGGAATGCTCGCGCTCTGCGCGCTGTTGGCCGAAGGCGCGGTCGGCGACTGGGCCGCGGTCTACCTGCGGGACTATGCCGGGAGCAGTGCCGAGGTCGCCGCGCTGGGGTTTGCCGGGTTTTCGCTCGCGATGAGCGCCGGCCGCCTTCTCGGAGACCGGGTCATCCGGCGGTGCGGCGGCCGAGCAGTACTCAGCGCGGGCGGCGGTGTTGCCGCCGTGTTGCTGGCAGCGGGGCTGCTCGCCGGCAGCCCGTGGGTGATGTTGCTCGGGTTCGCCGCGGTCGGGTTGGGACTTGCGAATGCGGTGCCGATCCTCTTCAGCGCGGCCGGCAGGATCGCTGACGTGCCGCCGAGCATCGGCATCGCCGCAGTGTCGACCGCCGGGTATTGCGGGTTCCTGCTGGGGCCGCCGGTCATCGGCCTGGTGGGTGAGCGCTTCGGGCTCGGCACCGGGCTCGGCCTCATCGTCATCGCGCTCGCGATGCTCGCGATGAGCGGTTCCGGGCGCCTTGTCGCCCGCATGGGGGCGCCGACTCGTTCGGGGCTGTTTTCGCATTCCGACATGAGGTGACGACATGGATGGAGGCATCGAATTCGGCACAGCCATGCCGGCGCCCGTCTCAACGGCGGCTGCCCGGCCGCACATCGTGATCGTCGGCGCCGGTTTCGGCGGGCTGTCGGCGGCAATGCGCCTCGGAAAAGTCGACGCCGATGTGACCGTCATCGATCGGCGCAACTATCACTTGTTTCAGCCGCTGCTCTACCAGGTGGCGACCGCGGCGCTGTCGCCGGCCGATATCGCCGCGCCGATCCGCGGCATCCTTGCCCGCCAGGCGAACACCAACGTGACGCTGGGCACCGTCACCGGCATCGACGTGGCCGGTCGCGCCGTGCTGATCGGCGAGCGCCGCGTCCGCTACGACCAGCTCGTCATCGCGACCGGAGCGCGCGAATCCTATTTCGGCCACGACGAATGGGCGACCGCGACCCTCGGCCTCAAGAAGATCGAGGATGCGACGGCCATGCGGCGCCGCATCCTCGTCGCCTTCGAGCGGGCCGAGGACAGCGATGACGAGGATGAGCGCCGCCGGCTCCTGACATTCGTCATCATCGGTGGCGGGCCGACCGGGGTCGAACTCGCCGGCGCGCTGGCCGAGCTCGCCAAGGCGGCGCTCGCCCGGGATTTTCGGCGCATCGATCCGACGACGGCCCGCATCGTCCTGGTCGAAGCCGGGCCGCGCCTCTTGCCGAGCTTCCCGGCGACGCTGTCCGCTGTGGCGACGCGGGCCTTGACCCGGCTCGGCGTCGAGGTGCGCGTCGGCGCCGCGGTGACGCGGTGCGATTGCGCGGGCGCGGTGCTGGGTGACGAGCGCATCGAAAGCCGGACGCTGATCTGGGCGGCCGGCGTTGCGGCGTCCCCGGCAGCCGCCTGGCTCGGGATCGCTCCTGGCCGCGGCGGCCGCGTTCCGGTGATGCCCGACCTGAGCCTCCCTGGCCACCCGGAGATCTTCGTGATCGGCGACACGGCAGAGGTCGCGGGGCCGAGCGGCCCGCTTCCGGGCGTCGCGCCGGTCGCCAAGCAGGAGGGCGC
>DASYUS010000114.1:0-2778 GCA_036000945.1 Allostellaceae bacterium | reverse complement strand
GCGCCGGCGGCGAGCAGCCCCAGCCAGGCTACGGCTGCGTCGTCGAGTGCGGCCGGAAACGGGTGCTCCGGGGCGAGCCGATAATCGATCGCGACGATCTGCGCTGCCGCCGCCGATGCGAGGCGCCAGGTGACGTGGCGGTAGAGCTCGGGTGATCCGGTGACGTAACCGCCGCCATGCAGGAAGAGGATGCAGCGGCCTAGCTGCGAGCGCGGCGTCGTGATCCGCCGTGCCGCGATCCCGCCCAGCGTCTCGCGGCGCGTTGCCACATCGGCCGGCGGCATCGGCACGCGCCGTTCCAGCCCCGCGGTTCGCTGGCGACGGCGCGCAATCGGGATGCCGGGGTTGTTGCCGGTCTTGAGGAACAGGCGCAGTCCCACGCGGATCAGTTCGGCGCGCAGGCTCATCGCGCTTCCCGGATGCTCGCCATCCCGGTGCTAACAGGCTAGACAACGATGTTGTCTCATGTGGCGCCTCCTCTATTACCTCTATGGCCGGCATCTGGCGCGTGACATCGGGCGGGGCCCGCTGCCGCGGCATATCGGCATCATTCTCGACGGCAATCGCCGGCACGGGCGGCAGATCGGCGTCACCGAGCCGCGCGAGCTTTACGATATCGGCGCAGAGAAGCTCGACGATGTCCTCGACTGGTGCGTCGAGTTCGCGATTCCCGCGGTGACGCTGTGGGTGTTCTCGACCGACAATTTCAGCCGGCCGGCGGTCGAGGTCTCCGGCATCCTGGCGGCCGTCGAAGCCAAGCTCGCCGCGCTGGCGCGCGACCCGGTGATCCATCGCCGGCGGGTGCGGGTGCGCGCGATCGGCCAGCTCTGCCTGTTGCCCGAGCCGGTTGTCGCGGCGATCGGCCGGGCCGAGAGGGCGACGGCCGGCTATGACGGGATCGACCTCAACATTGCTGTCGCCTATGGCGGCCGCCAGGAGATCGTCGACGCGGTCCAGGCGATGCTGAGCGGCATGGCGGCAAGGGGCTGCTCGCTCGCCGAGGCGGCCGGGCAGGTGACGGCAGAGGCGATCGCCCGCCATCTCTACACGGCCGGCCTGCCCGACCCCGATCTGATCATCCGCACCAGCGGCGAGATCCGCCTTTCCGGCTTCCTGTTATGGCAGAGCGCGCACAGCGAATTCTACTTCACAGACGTCAACTGGCCGGCCTTCCGCAAGATCGATTTCCTGCGCGCGATCCGCACCTACCAGCAGCGCCATCGGCGCTTCGGGGCGTAAGCCGAAGGTCTACGCCGGCGTCGGCAGCCGCCAGGACGCGCGCGCGAGCAGCTTCCAGCCGTCCCCTTTCTGCCAGATTTGCATGACGCCGATCTTGGTGTTGGTGACTTTGCCTTCGAGCTCGCTTTCCGACACCCAAAGGTGCCGCACGACACCGATCGGCCCAGCGATCTGGACAGTCATTTCGGGCCATTCGAGCGACTTGACGGTGGCCTTCCGCGTCGCCACCCCGTTGAGGAATTTGGCCCTGTCCTCGAGGCGGGCGTCGGAATGGCTGTAGCTCAACCCTTCCGCCGTAAGCGACTCGAGCTTCGCCTTGTCCTGTTTCAGCCAGGCATTCCGCAATTCCTCGACGGACGTTTTTACCGCCGCTTCATCAGCCGATTGGGCCTGCGCCGACCGGATCAGGGTCGGCGCGGCGAGTGCGAATGCCCCCGCTGCAGCGAGGTGGCGGCGCGATAGGTTCATGGCTTCCTCCCGATTGTCTGCGATGCGACGGTCGTCGCTTACCCGAGCGCCTGGCGCAATTGCCGGCCGGCGACGACGAGCATAGCGAGATCGGGCGCGGTTGCGGAGCGCAATTCCGCAGCGAGCGACTCGGCCGGCGCGACTTGGCCGGCATGGGCGGCGGTCCAGGCGGCGAGCGGGTCGGCCGCACCATCGGCGCCCGCCAGCGCCCGCGCCGCAAACTCGGCCTGCAACCCATAAAAATCGTCGATCAATGTCTCGGCTGCGGCCTTTTGCCAAGCCGTCTCGGCCGGCAGGCGGCGGGCAGCGGCGCGCAACTCGTCGAGCCCGAAGCGGGCGCCGGCGCCGTAAAACACCCGGGCGGCGCGCTCGATCGGCTGCGCCGCGCGCTCCGCCAACTCGCCGACCTCGAAGGCGGTGGTGAGGAAGATGACGCCGCCGGCGCGGTGCGCCACTGGCGGCGGCGCGCCGGCGGCGGCAAATCGCGCGACCCGGGCGTCGAGGAGGGCGCGCTCGCCCGGCGGCAGCAGCTCGGCAACCGACTCGACGAGATGCCGGACCGGCGGTGCGAAGCGGGCGATCTCGCGCGCCGGATCGACCCGGTTGGTGCGCAGCAGCCACGCGGCGGCATGCTCGACGAGGCCCGCTATGTCGAGCAGCATCTCGGTCTGCAACGCCGCCGGAACCGCGTTGTCCAGCGCCTCGATCTGCCGCCACAGCGCCGGCAGGTCGAGCACGTCGCGGACGATCCGGTAGCTGCGCGCGATGTCGGGCGCCGGGCGGCCGGTTCGCTCCCGCAGATCGTGGACGAAGGTGAGGCCGGCGCGGTTGACGATCTCGTTGGTGACGACCGTCGCGGTGATCTCGCGTCGCAACGGGTGAGCTGCAATCTGGGCGGCGAAGCGCTGCCGCAAGGCCGCCGGGAAGTAGTCGCGCAGATCGGCGGCGAACTCGGGCAGGTCGGGCAGATCGGAAGCGAGGAGGTCCTGATCGAGCGACATCTTGGCGTGGGCGAGCAGCACCGCCAACTCGGGCCGGGTCAGCCCGGTCCGCGTCGCGGCACGTGCGGCA
>DASYUS010000113.1:0-2193 GCA_036000945.1 Allostellaceae bacterium | reverse complement strand
AGCAGATCGAACGCGTAGAACACCACCGCGCCGGTGTCGCGGCGGGCGATCGCGTCCTGCAATTCGCCGAAGTCCGACGTCCCGTCCGCGGCGAGCGCGACGACTTCGCCGTCGATCAGCGCGCTGTCGACCGGCAGCGCGGCCAGCGCCCGCGCCAACGCCGGGAATTTCTCCGTCCAGTCGAGACCGCTGCGGGTGGTGAGGCGCGTCGCGCCGCGGTTAACGCGGGCAAGCAGTCGGTAGCCGTCGTATTTGATCTCGTGCAGCCAGTCGTCGCCCGCCGGCGCCTCGGCGGCGGAGGTCGCCAGTTGCACGGCGGAGCGCTCCGGCATCGCCGCCTTGTGGGCGCCGCGCGGCCGCTTCGGCTTCTCGGGCCTTCGCGGTTCGCCGGGAATTTCGCCGCGCTCGATGTCCCACACCCGGTCGCGGTCGGCGGCGATCGCCTCGATCGAGCGGCCGGTCGCGACGCTGAGCGGGTTGTCGTCGACCAGCGCGGCGTCGCTGCCCGGCACTGCCTCGGCGTCCCGCTCCTTGATCAACAGCCAGTTTTCGTGCTTTTCGGCCGCCGCCTTGCCGCCCATCCGGACGAGGGCCCAGTTGCCGTGCAGCTTGGCGCCGTCGAGACGGAACTTCAGCGCCCCCTTCTCGAGCGCGGCAGCGGGGTCGGGCTCCAGTGGCGCCCAGGTGCCGCGGTCCCATAGGAGGACGGTGCCACCGCCGTATTGCCCCTTCGGGATGACGCCCTCGAACCCCCCATATTCGATCGGATGGTCCTCGACATGGACGGCGAGGCGCTTTTCGCCGGGGTCGAGGCTCGGCCCCCGCGGCACCGCCCACGACAGCAGCACGCCATCGAGTTCGAGGCGGAAATCGTAATGCAGCCGCGTCGCCCGGTGCTTTTGCACGACAAAGGACAGCGCCGCCGCCTTCTTCTCGCGCGGTCGCTTGCTGCCGGCCGGCTCCGGCGTCTTCCGGAAGTCGCGCTTGCGCTGGTATTCCTCGAGTGCCATCGCCCGCTCATACCCCTTGGCGAAACGGGGCTGCCGCGCCACTCGTTCCTGGGTCAGGTCCCGAGCTGCGTCGCCAGATCCTCGAAACTGGTGGCGACATAGGTGAAATCGTGCTCGGCCTTGAAGTCGCGCGCCTGTTTCGCGCCGTGCTCGTAGGGCCGGTTGATATAGGCGGTCTTCATGCCGTGCGAAGCGGCGCGCACGAGATCGTTGTTGTGCGCCGCCACCATCATCACCGCAGCGGGGTCGTCGTTGCCGAGGAAATGAATGGCCGACTGGTACATCTCGGCGTCGGGCTTGTAGTGCTGCGGGATGTCCGAGCCGAGCACGGTGTCCCACGGCAGCCCGCAATGCTTCGCCATGTCGGTGAGGAGGCGCACCGTGCCGTTCGACAGCGTCGCGATGATGTATTTCCGCTTGATGCGGGTCAGGCCCGGCACCGAATCGGGCCACGGCCGGAGGCGATGCCAGGTCAGGTTGAACCAGATTTTGTCCGCCTCAGCGAGCTTGCCGGCGATGCCGAATTTTTCGAGCAGCGCGTCGAGCCCCATGCGATGCAGCGCATCGAGATTGGTCCACGGCAATTCGCCGGTGCGCACGCGGTTCATCGATGGCGCATAGGCGCCGCGCCACTCGTCGGCGAATTGCTGCCAATCGACGCCGGCAATACCGAGGCGGGCGCCCAGCGCCTCGCCGTCCGCCGTCACCGCCGAGCGCCAATCGACCACGGTGCCAAACACGTCATGCACCAGCGCCTGGATGTCGGTCATTCCGTTCCCCCTTCGTAGGGTGGGTTGAGCGGAGCGAAACCCACCCTCTACCGGCCCCGATGGGTTTCGCTCTGCTCAACCCATCCTACGATGCCAAACTCTGCGCCTTGTGGGCGAGACCGAGGACGCGGCGATAATAATAGCGGAAACGCTGGTCCTGGGTCTGGCCGCGGACGTAGCGGATATAGATCTGCTGAATGATGACCGCCAGCTTGAAGGCGGCAAACACCTGGTGCCAGCCGATGGCGCCAACGTCGAAGCCGGTTCGCGCGGCGTAGCGTTGGATGGCGTCGGCGCGCGACGGAAAGCCGTGGCGCCAGGTCGGCATCGCGGCGATCTCGCGCCACTCCGGCGGGTCGCCCGGCTCGACCCAATAGTTGAGGACATACCCGAGATCGGCCAGGGGATCGCCC
>DASYUS010000112.1:0-2027 GCA_036000945.1 Allostellaceae bacterium | reverse complement strand
CCCGGCCTTCGCCGGGATGGCTTTTTGGTTACGCCGCCAGCCTCTGCCGCGCCTCGGCCTTGATCATCGCGGCGCCCTTCTCGGCGATCATGATGGTCGGTGCGTTGGTGTTGGTCGAGGTTACCGCCGGCATCACCGAGGCGTCGATGACGCGCAGCCCCTCCATCCCGCGCACGCGCAGCGCGTCGTCGACGACCGCCATTGCGTGATCGCCCATCAGGCAGGTGCAGCTCGCGTGATAGCAGGTGCTGCCGTTGCGACGGGCGTAATCAAGCAACTCGTCGTCGCTCTGGATTTGGATACCCGGCAGGGTTTCCTCGCGGACGAACTGCTGCAATGCCGGGGCGGCATAAAGCCGCCGCGCAAAGCGTAGGCCGCCGATGATGGCGCGCCGGTCGCTGTCTTCCGACAGGTAGCGTGGGTTGATCGCCGGCGCGTCGCCGGGCCGGCTCGACTTCGCCTCGACATAGCCGCGCGACAAAGGCCGCATCTGCCAGGCACCGGAGCTGAGACCGGGGGTTTCCTCCAGCTCGCCGATCTGCCCGCCCTTGAAGCTGCCGGGGGCAAAGGTGACCTGCACATCGGGCGTCGCCGACTCCTCCAGCACTTTGATCGAGGCGGCGACCAATGAGGGGCTGTACGTCAGCATGCCCTTGCCGGTGATCAGCCAGCGCATCACCTCGCCGGCGAGCGGCAGGCCGCGCGAACGCTCATTGGCGGTCTGAGCGCCGACGACGGGGTAAGAAACGCGGGCGGTATAGTGGTCCTGCATGTTCCGGCCGACCCCCGGCAGGGCGTGCACGACCGGCACGCCGATCTTGGCGAGATGTGCGGGATCGCCGACTCCCGACAATTGCAGGATGTGCGGCGAGCCGATCGCGCCGGCTGATAGGATCACCTCCGCCGCGGCGTCGGCGCGCTCGACGGTGCCGCCGGGACCGCCGCGCGAGAATTCGACGCCGACCGCGCGCTGGCCGTCGAAGACGATGCGGTGCACCAGCGCGTGGGTCACCAGCTGCAGGTTCGGGCGCTTCAGCGCCGGGTGCAGATAAGTGCGTGCGGCGCTGGCGCGGCGCCGTCCGCCGCGGGTCTGCTGGCACCAGCCGATGCAGTCCTTGTGGCCGGATGGCAGGTCGTTGAGGTCCTCGCGATATTCGAGGCCGAGCTGCTTTCCGGCATCGAGCGCCGCTGCGCAGATCGGCGAGCGGTCGATCTTCGAGGTGAAGAGCGGGCCGTCCTTACCGCGCACCTGGCTGCCCTCGCCCTCCCACCGCTCGGCCTTCTTGAAGAACGGCAGGCAATCGTCCCACGACCAGCCGCGGTTGCCGAGCTGCGCCCAGTGGTCGTAATCCTCGGGCTGGCCGCGGATGTAGATGAGGCCGTTGATCGAGGAGGAGCCGCCGATCACCCGGCCGCGCGTATAGTTGAGCGCGCGCCCGTTGGTGCCGGGATCGGGCTCGGACCGGAAGCCCCAGGTCAGCGTCTTGTGGTCGAGCATCTTGAAGAACCCGGCCGGGATGTGAATGAGCGGGTTCCAGTCGCGCCCGCCGGCCTCGATCAGCAAGACACGGTTGCCGGGATCTTCGGTCAGCCGGTTGGCGAGAACGCACCCTGCCGAGCCGGCGCCGATGATGATGTAATCCGCCTGCATGGCCGCTTGCTCCTCCGGGCATTGATGCCCCGGCGCGCAGTCTAGCGCATCGCGCCGCTACGGGAAGACGCCGTCGGCGGCCCCGGGTGCGAGGGGCGCTTTGTGTTCGGGCGGGGTTTGCGGTAAGTGTCGGGGGTTCTCCGTTTCCCCCGCGGAGTTGACCGGTCATGACCATTCCGGTGCGCCGCTCAGATGCGGCTTGCGGCGCAGAAATCGAGTTCGATCTGTCGGCGCCGATCGACGAGGCGGCGTTCGCCGAGATCGAGCGGGCGTTCCACGACAATATCGTCGTGTTCTTTCGTGACCAGCGCCTCACGAGCGAGCAGCACATCGCCTTCAGCCGCCGCTTCGGCGAGCTCGAGATCCATATCGTCAA
>DASYUS010000111.1:0-2218 GCA_036000945.1 Allostellaceae bacterium | reverse complement strand
TCCAGCCATTCAGGGCCGGACGCAATCGAAAATCGCGCGATCGAGACCGGGATCGACCAGGCGCGGCACGCGCTCGAACTGCGCGCAATGCTTGCGGGCGAGCGGCCATGCGCTCGCGATGTCGCCGCTGTAGCCGATTTCCACGGAGATGGCATTCCCCTCGCGGATCGAGGGATGTGGCCCCGTGCAGCCGGTCAGGACGACGCCCGCAAGCATCAGAGCAAGAATCGCGGCGGATCTGTTCATCGAGGGACCCACTGTGCCGGTTCTGCTGCCGCGTGTCGATTGCCGCACGACGGAATTTCGCGCCTCTTTCGCCGCGGGGCGCTCTTCCCTAAGATTGGACGGGTTTCGAGGGCAAGAGGGGTTGGGGCGGTGAGCCTGCGCACGCCGTATCTGCTGTTCATCGGGGATGCACCCGATCAGCTCGCCGCCAAGACCGCGGCCGGCATCGCCTTCTGGCGCCCGGAGATCTGCCGCGGGCAATTGCGCCTGCCCGGCTGCCGGGCCGATCTGCAACTGCCCGACATGACGATTGAGGCAGCCGCCGCCGCCGGGGTCAAGACCGTCATCGTCGGCACGACCAACCGTGGCGGCGTCCTCGGCGAAGGCTGGGAGCCATTGCTGGTGACGGCCCTCGAACTCGGCATGGACCTGGCAAGCGGCCTGCACCATCGCCTCGCCGATATCCCGGTGCTGCGCGACACGGCGGCGCGCTGCGGCCGAGAGATTGCCGATGTGCGCCATCCGACCCGCGAGTTTTCGGTCGGCAACGGCGTGAAGCGCCCGGGCAAACGGCTGCTGACGGTCGGCACCGATTGCTCGATCGGCAAGATGTTCGCCGCGCTGGCGCTCGAAAAGGAGATGCGGGCGCGTGGCCTCAACGCCGATTTTCGCGCGACCGGGCAGACCGGCATCTTCATCGCTGGCGACGGCGTGTCGATCGATGCGGTCGTATCGGACTTCGTTGCGGGCTCAGTCGAGTGGCTGTGCCCGGCCAACGATCCGGACCACTGGGATGTGATCGAGGGCCAGGGCTCCTTGTTTCATGCCTCCTATGCCGGCGTCACGCTGAGCCTCATCCACGGCGCCCAGCCCGACGCGCTGGTGATGTGCCATGAGCCGACCCGGCCGCACATGCGCGGGCTGCCGCACTACAAGCTGCCCGATCTCGCGCTCTGCATTGCCCGCAATGTCGAGGCGGCCCAGCTGACCAACCCGTCGGCGCGCTGCGCCGGGGTCAGCGTCAACACCGCGGCGCTCGACGCCGCGGCGGCGCGCGATTATCTGCGGCGGACCGAGGATGAGCTCGGGCTGCCGTGCGTCGATCCGGTGCGAACCGGCGTCGGTGCGATCGTCGATCGCCTCGTCGGCTGACCGCGCATGGCGCCGCACCCTCAGCGCCTTACGGTGACGCGCCGCGCCTGGCAGCTGGCGCAGCCGTTCGCGATTTCGCGCGGCAGCAAGACGACCGCCGAGGTCGTCATCGCCGAGGTGTCCGACGGCGAATTCCGCGGCCGCGGCGAATGCGTCCCCTACCCGCGCTATGGCGAGAGCGTCGACAGCGTCGTCGCCGCGCTGGAGTCGATGAAGGGCGCGGTCTTCTCCGGCCTCGACCGCCGGGAGTTGCAGCAGGCGATGCCGCCCGGCGCGGCGCGCAATGCCCTCGACTGCGCCTTCTGGCACCTCGACGCCCAGCGCGACGATCGCCGCGTCGCCGACATGGCCGGGATCGGCCCGCTGCACCCGGTGGTGACCGCCTACACGCTGAGCCTCGACACGCCCGAGCAGATGGCCGAAGCCGCCGCGGCGCAGCGCGCGCGACCGCTCCTCAAGCTGAAGCTGGCCGGCGACGGCGACATCGAGCGGGTGCGCGCGGTGCGCAGCGCGGCGCCGACGGCGCGGCTGATCGTCGATGCGAACGAGGGCTGGCGCGAGCGCCACCTGCGCGAGGTGATGCCGGGACTGGCGGCATACGGCGTCGAATTGATCGAGCAGCCGCTGCCGGCCGACGCCGACGATGCGCTCGCCGCGGTGCCGCACCCGATCCCCGTTTGCGCCGACGAGTCCTGCCACGTCAGCGCCGATCTCGACCGGCTCCTTGGCAAATACGACGCCGTCAACATCAAGCTCGACAAAACGGGCGGACTGACCGAGGCGCTGGCATTGGCCGAGGCGGCGGCGGCGCGCGGCTTCCAGATCATGGTCGGCTGCATGA